>JAOPZO010000034.1 GCA_025964065.1 Solirubrobacterales bacterium
CTCAGGCCGCCCGGCGCACCCGGCGCACCCGGCGCGGGGCGGCGAGCCCTGGCGGCCACGGCCTCGAGACGAAGCGGCTCCCGACGGCGCTGAAGCGCCACGGCAGGTCGACGGCCTTGGTGATCCCGATCCGCTCCGAGGCGACGAGCGCCGGCGGCGGCCCCGTCCCCGGGAGCACGCGCAGGGGCCCCGTCACGAGCGAGCTCGCGTTGAGCTCGAGCTCGATCCCGAGCGCCTGGGTGAGCTTCCCCGGCCCGGAGCAGAGCGCCTCGACGTCCTCCTGCCCGCGGCGCTCGCGCATCGCGTCGAGGCCCGTGAGCGGCTCGAGCGCGCGCACGAGCACGGCCGCGCCGACGTCCTCGCCCTCGCAGACCGCGTTCACGAGCGCGTGGATCCCGTAGGAGCGGTAGACGTAGGCCGTGCCGGGCTCGCGGTAGAGCGTCGAGGTCCGCGCGGTCAGCCCGACGTAGGCGTGGCAGGCCGGTTCCGTGTGGTGGTAGGCCTCCGTCTCCACGATCAGGCCGGAGCAGACCCCGTGCACGAGGACGCAGCCGACGAGGTCCTGCGCGACCTCGACGACGGGGCGGTCGTAGAAGCCCGGCCCGAGGCTCACGCGAGCAGGGCCCGGACCAGCTCGAGCTGCTCGCGCACGCGCGGGAGCGAGGTGCCGCCCTCGCTGACCTTGCTCTCGAGCCAGGAGGAGCGCTCGAAGACGGCCCGCACGGACGGGTCGAGGTGCGGGGACTGGGCGGCGAGCTCGGCGTCGGAGAGCTCGCCGAGGCCGCGGCCGCTCTCCACGGCCGCGCGCACGAGGCCCGCGACGATCCCGTGGCACTCGCGGAACGGCACCCCGCGCTTGACGAGGAGGTCCGCGAGGTCGGTCGCGGCGATGAGGTCGTCGGACGCCGCGGCGGCCATCCGCTCGGTGTTGAACGCGGCGCCGTCGAGCATCCCCTGCGCGGCGGCGAGGCACAGGGCGAGCGTGTCGACCGCGTCGAAGAGGTGCTCCTTGTCCTCCTGCATGTCCTTGTTGTAGGTCAGCGGCAGCGCGTGCAGCACCCCGTGGAGCGCGGCGCCGTGCGCCACGACCCGGGGCGCCTTGCCGCGCAGGAGCTCGGCCGCGTCGGGGTTCTTCTTCTGCGGCATGATCGACGAGCCGGAGGTCCAGCGGTCGGCGAGCACGACGAACCCGAACTCCTGCGAGCTCCAGATGACCAGCTCGGAGCCGAGCCGTGAGAGGTGCGTCGCGCAGACCGCGGCCGCGTGCAGGAGGTCGAGGACGAAGTCGCGGTTCGAGACCGCGTCGACGGAGTTCGGCACCACGCCGGCGAAGCCGAGCTCACCCGCGACCATCTGGCGGTCCGTGTCGAAGTTGACCCCGGCGAGCGCCCCCGCGCCCAGCGGGAGGCGGTCGGCCTGCTGGGCGGCGAAGGTCAGCCGCTGGCGGTCGCGCTCGAGCATCCAGACGTACGCGAGCAGGTGATGGGAGAGGTAGATGGGCTGCGCCCGCTGCAGGTGCGTGTACCCCGGCAGCGGCACGTCGAGGTGCTGCTCGGCCAGCGCGACCAGCGTCTGCATGAGCTCGGTGACCTGCGCGCGGAGCTGCAGCGCGGTCTCCTTGCTGAAGAGCGCGACGTCCGTGGCGACCTGGTCGTTCCGCGAGCGGGCCGTGTGGAGCTTGCCCCCGACGGGCCCGACGAGCGCGGTGAGCCGCCGCTCGACCGCCATGTGGACGTCCTCGTCGTCCGGCAGGAACGCGAACTCCCCGGCGTCGAGCTCGGCCTCGATGCTCGCGAGGCCGCCGAGCAGGGCGTCGCGCTCCTCCTCGGAGATGATCCCGCGCGCCCCGAGCATCGCTGCGTGGGCGCGAGAGCCGCGGAGGTCCTGCGGCCAGAGCCGCTGGTCGAAGCCGACGGAGGAGTTGAGCGCCTGGAAGGCGGCGGCCTGCGGTTCTGCGAAGCGCGACATGGGGCCGGGAGTCTCGCAGCGCGGTGCCGCGGCCCGCGCTCAGCTGTGCAGCCCGTGGATCTGCGCGACCTGCGTCGCCAGCCCGAAGCCCATCAGGTACAGCGAGACGCCCCAGCCGACCCAGGCGCCCGTCCCCGGCCGATGGAAGCGCCGATCCCGGTCGCGCAGGTGCTCCACGAGGATCGGGACCGCGCAGAGCAGGCCGAGGGCCATGAGCACCCACGGCGCCCAGCCCACGAGCGTCGCCGTGTCGAGGCCGCCGCTCGACGCCGCGGCGATGTCCGCGACCACGTCGTGCCAGAGGTAGGCCGGCACGACCGCGGCCAGGAGGACGCCGACGGCTCCGACGAGCTGCGAGCGCCGCTGCTGCGCGGCGGCACTCCGGCGGCTCGTGCGTCCTCGGGCGGCGCCCATGTCCCGAGGTTAGGACGCCCGGAGCACGGTCCGGAGGGCAGATTCCACCCGGTCGACCTGGGACTCCGCCATGTCGGGGAAGAACGGCAGGGCCACGGACCGTGCGGCGATGTCCTCGCACACCGGGAACTCGCCCTCGCGGTGCCCGTACCGCTCCCGGTAGAACGACATCAGGTGGATCGCCGGGAGGTACGGCTTGGACTGCACCCCGTGTTCCCGAAGCGCCCGGATCGTCGCGTCGCGGTCCACGCCGTGCGGCACCTGGACGACCCAGACGAACCAGCCGCGCTCGTCGCCGCCGCTGTCCTCGCAGGGCAGGCCGAGCCCGAGCTCGGTCGCGAGCGGCGCGAGGCGCTCGCGGTACCAGCCGGCAACACGCTTGCGGTCGGCGAGCATGCCCGCCAGGCGCTCGACCTGGGCGATGCCGATGGCCGCCTGCAGATCGGTCATCCGGTAGTTGAAGCCGAGCCGGTCGTGGTCGAGCCAGCCCATGTCGGGCGCGCGGCCCTGGTTGCGCTCGGAGTCCATGCGCGCCTTCACCGCGGGGTCGCCCGTGAGGACCATTCCGCCCTCGCCCGTCGTGAGCTGCTTGTTCGCGTAGAAGCCGAACGACGCGGCGTGGCCGCGCGCTCCGACCGCCACGCCGTCCGCGTGCCGGGCGCCGAGCGCCTCGCAGGCGTCCTCGACGATCGGAAGGCCGAAGCGCTCGAAGGCGGGGACGTCGGCGGGGTAGCCGAAGATGTGGACGGGCAGGACGGCGGTCGTGCGCTCGGTGAGCGCGGCCTCGGCGGCCTGCGGGTCGAGGTTCAGCGTCCGCGGGTCGATGTCGGCGAAGACGGGGCGGGCGCGCTCGAAGATGACCGCGTTCGCGCTCGCGACGAACGAGAACGGGCTCGTGACGACCTCGTCGCCGTCCGTGACGCCCGCGGCGCGCAGGCCGAGGTGCAGGCCGGCGGTGCCGCTCGAGACGGCGGAGCCGTGCGGCGCGCCGACGAACGCGGCGAACGCCTGCTCGAAGGCCGGGACGCGCGGGCCCAGGGAGAGCTGGCCCGAGCGGAGGACCTCGAGCACGAGCTCCTCCTCGCGCTCCCCGAGGACGGGCTGCGCGAGTGGAACCTCGTCGAGCGCGCTCACGGGGCCACGCGCGCGGGCTGCTCCGCGTACTCCAAGCTCTCGACGAGCGCCTGCCAGGACGCGGCGATGACGTTCTCGGCGACGCCGATCGTGCCCCAGGTGCGGACCCCGTCGCTCGAGTCGAGCAGCACGCGGGTGGTCGCCTGCGTGCCGTGCGCCTCGTCGAGGATGCGGACCTTGTAGTTCACGAGCTCGATGTCCTTCAGGTGCGGGTGGATCGATCCGATCGCCAGGCGCAGCGCCGCGTCGAGCGCGTTGACCGGGCCGTTGCCCTCCGCGGTCTGCACGATCCGCACGGGTGCGTCGGCCCCGGGCGGGTTCGTCCAGATCTTGATCGTGGCCTCGCAGGCCACGAGGCCGTCGGCGCCCTGCTCGACGATCGTGCGCCAGCTCTCCAGGCGGAAGAGCGGCTCGTACTCCCCGGCCTCGCGGCGGAGCAGCAGCTCGAAGGAGGCGTCGGCCGCCTCGAATTGGTATCCCGCGTGCTCGAGCGCCTTGACGCGCTCGATGACCCGGACGGCGGCGGCGTCGTCGAGCGCGATGCCCGCGGCCTGCGCCTTCTCCGTGGCGGAGTGACGGCCCGCGAGCTCGGAGACCAGGAGCGCGCGGGCGTTCCCGACGGACTCGGGCCGCGCGTGCTCGAAGGTGCTCGCGTCCGCACGCACGCCGGCGACGTGCAGGCCGCCCTTGTGGGCGAATGCGTTGCGGCCGACCCAGGGCTGGTTCGGGTCCGGGACGAGATTGAGCAGCTCGTCGACGAAGTGGGCGGTCGGCGTCAGGCGCCCGAGCTGCTCCGGGGTGAGCACCGCGTGGCCGAGCTTGAGCTGCAGCGCGGGGATGATCGAGACGAGGTTCGCGTTGCCCGTGCGCTCCCCCACGCCGTTCACCGTCCCCTGCACCTGCGTCGCGCCCTCGGCCACCGCGGCGAGGGAGTTCGCGACGCCGCACTCGAGGTCGTTGTGGCAGTGGATGCCGACGGGGACCTCCACGGCGCCGCGGGCGCCGCGGACCGCGTCGGCGATCTGGCCCGGGAGCGAGGAGCCGTTCGTGTCGCAGAGGACCACGCGCTCGGCGCCGCCGGCGGCCGCGGCGCGCAGGCACTCGAGGCTGTAGGCGGGGTCGTCCCGGAAGCCGTCGAGGAAGTGCTCGGCGTCGTAGATCACGCGCTTGCCGGCCGCGACCAGGAAGGCGACGGACTCGGCGATCATCGCGAGGTTCTCCTCGCGCGAGACCCGGACGACCTTCTCGAGGTGCAGGCCCCACGTCTTGCCGACGATGGTGCAGACGGGGGCGAAGCAGGCCGCGAGCGTTCGCAGTCCCTCGTCCTCCGCCGCCGCGATGCCGCGACGGCGGGTCATGCCGAAGGCGACGATCGTGGCCGAGTGGAAGCTCTCGCCCTCGAGCAGCCCGAAGAGCTCGAGCTCCTTGGGGTTCGAGGCCGGGAAGCCCGCCTCGACGTAGTCGATGCCGAGGTCGTCGAGCGCGTGGGCGACGCGGACCTTCTCCTGCGCCGTGAGCGACATGCCCTCGCCCTGCATGCCGTCGCGCAGGGTGGCGTCGTAGAGCTCGACTTTCACGGGGACTCGACGAACGCCGGCACCGGGTCGAGCCACTCGCGGTAGCGCTCGGTGCGGCCGTGGAGCGCGTCCTCGAACGCCTGCTGGACCGCGAGCGTGATCTCGCCCGGCCTGCCGGTGCCGACGGCGTGGTCGTCGATCTCGCGGACCGGGACGAGCTCGGCGGCGGTGCCCGTGAGGTAGACCTCGTCGGCGAGGTAAAGCTCGGCGCGGGTCATGTTGCGCTCGACGACCTCGAAGCCGAGGTCTCGTGCGAGCGTGATCGCGGTCTTGCGGGAGATGCCGTCGAGGATCGAGGCCGAGAGCGGCGGGGTCGTGATGACGCCGCCTGAGACGACGAAGATGTTCTCGCCCGAGCCCTCGCACACGTTCCCGACGTCGTCGAGGAGGATCGCCTCCTGGTAGCCGGCCTTGTAGCTCTCGATCTTCGCGAGGATCGAGTTGAGGTACTGGCCCGTGGCCTTGGCCGTCGGGATGAGCGAGTCGGGCGAGATGCGCCGCCAGCTCGAGACCTTCGCGCGGATGCCGTCGCGCTTGCCCGCGTCGCCGAGGTAGGCGCCCCAGGGCCAGCAGGCGATGGAGACCTCGACGGGCGCCTCGAGCGGGAAGAGGCCCATGGTGCCGTAGCCGCGGTAGGCGAGCGGGCGGACGTAGCACTCGCGCAGGCCGTTGCGGCCGATGAGCTCGAGCGTCGCCGCGCGCAGCTGCTCGCGGGTGAAGGGCAGCGGCATGTAGTAGAGCTCGGCCGACTTGAAGAGGCGGTCGACGTGCTCCGCGTGGCGGAAGACCGCCGGGCCGATCTCGGTGTCGTAGCAGCGGACCCCCTCGAACACGCCCGTGCCGTAGTGCAGCCCGTGGGTGAGGACGTGGACCTTCGCGTCCTCCCAGGCGACGAACTCGCCGTTCATCCAGATGAGCTCGGCCTGCACCACGACGCGTCCTCCTACAAGTGAGCGAGCACTGCGACGGTCGCCTCGGCGGTGCTCGCGGTGCCGCCGAGGTCCCTCGTGCGCAGCCCCTGGGCGAGCGCGCGATCGACGGCCGACTCTAGCGCCTGGGCCTCGGCTTCGAGCCCCAGCCCGTGGCGCAGCAGGAGGGCCGCGGAGAGGAACGTGGCGAGCGGGTTCGCGGCGCCCGTGCCCGCGATGTCGGGGGCCGAGCCGTGCACCGGCTCGAAGACGCCCGGGGTGCCCTCCTCCCCCAGCGAGGCGCTCGGCAGCATCCCGATGGAGCCCGTGAGCATCGCGGCGATGTCGCTCAGGATGTCGCCGAAGAGGTTCTCCGTGACGATGACGTCGAAGTCCGAGGGGGCGGCGACGAGCTGCATCGCGGCGTTGTCGACCAGGAGGTCGTCGAGCGGGACGGAGGCGAACTCGGCGGCGTGGACCTCGTGGACGGTCTGGCGCCACTGGCGCGAGGTCTCGAGGACGTTCGCCTTGTCGACGCTCGTGACCTTCGTGCGCGCGGCCTTGAAGGCGACGCGGGCGATCCGCTCCACCTCGGCGACCGTGTAGTGGCAGAGGTCCGAGGCGTCGGTCGCCGTGCGGGTCTTCTCCCCGAAGTAGATGCCGCCCGTCAGCTCGCGCACGACGAGGAGGTCGGTGCCCTCGATGCCCTCGCGCTTCAGCGGGCTCGCATCGTAGAGCGCCTCGATCGGGCGCACGGGACGGAGGTTCGCGAAGAGGCCGAGCTCCTTGCGCATGCCGAGCAGGCCCTGCTCGGGGCGCGGTGCGTGCGGGTCGGTGGTGTCCCACTTCGGGCCGCCGACGGCGCCGAGGAGGACGGCGTCGCTCGCTCGCATCGCCCCGAGGACCTCGTCGGTCATCGCGGTGCCGTGCGCGTCGATGCTCGCGCCGCCGAAGACGTGCTCCTCGAACGTGATGTCCGGGACCAGCTTCGTGAGCAGCTCGACGGTCGGCGCGACGATCTCGGGGCCGATGCCGTCGCCGGGCAGCGTGACGATGTGGGGCATGTCCGCAGGCTATTGGTGGACCCCGCGCGCCCGTCGCTCCCTCAAGCGTGCTGGTCGCGCTCCGGGTGCTCGGCCAGGCACTTCGCGAGCTCCGCCATGGCGGCCTCACCGCCCGTGTCCCCGGCCCGCCAGGCGTTCACCGCGAGCACCGCGCGCCGGGTGAGCATGTCGTCGTGGCGCTCGTCGTGGACGTAGCGGTCGCGCAGGACCTGCAGGCGGGCGATGAGGTCGTCGAAGTCGTCGTCGAGGTCGATGGTCTGCTCCCGCTCGCTGAGCCGGGCCTCGGCGACCCGGCCGGCCAGCGCGGCCGTGAGGATCGCGGTGGCGGCGATGCCCGTGCCGATCACGAACGTCGCGAGCATGCGGATCCCGGGCGACTTCGGCGCGATGTCGCCGTAGCCCACGGTCGTCATGGAGACGAACGCCCACCAGACGCCGTCGGCGATGTTCGTGTCCGGTTCGACGAGCGAGAACACGACGCCGCCCACGAGGAGCCCCGCGACGACGGCGCAGAGCGCGGAGAAGAGGGGCCGGCGGGCGAGGCGGCCGAAGAAGCGCTGGGCGGCGCGCTCGAGGCGGAGGCCGAGGGGCGCGGCGATGGCGGACGCGGAGGACATGGCGGGCCGGGATCCTAGGGGCTGGGACGGCGCACGGCGAGGAGCTCCCGGGCCGCGTACGGTGGGCGCCCATGGGGCGCCGGGCCGAGCTGCGGGGATGGAGCGACGCGGAGGTCCGCGCGTGGATGGCACCCCGGCGGGCGGCGTGGCGGATCGCCGTCGAGAACAACGGGATCGACGGCGGCGTCGGTGCCATCGTGCGGGCGCACAACGCGTTCGCGGGCGGCGGCGTCGTGCTCCTCGGGCGCGCGAAGTACAACAAGCGCGCGGCCGTGGGCACCCACCAGCACGAGCCGATCGTGGTCGGGGATGTGCCCGCCGGCGGACGCGTGGTGGGCGTCGAGGCGGATCCCGCGCTCCCGCCGCTGCCCGCGACGCTGCCGGCGGACGCGACGTACGTGCTCGGTCACGACGCCCTCGGGCTCTCCCCCGCGCTCGCCGCGCGCTGCGATGCGCGGTACGGCCCGCCGCCCGGGTGGAGCGGGGCGACGTCCCCGTCGATGCTCGCCCACCTGCTGATGTGGCGGTTGCGCGGGCTGGCGGTGGGCGCCGGGCCGCGCGGGATCGCCGCCTCTCCCGGGCCGGCGTGGCAGGAGGACTGGCCGGCGCTCACCCGCGCGGAGCAGCGTGCGCGGCTGGGCTTCGCCTGGTGGGTCGGACGGTTCGCGTGGGCCGTGCGGCGCGACTGGTGGGTCTGCCTGCCCGACGGGCAGACCCCGCTCAACGCGGTCGCCGCCGCGCGCAACGCCCTGGCCGCGGGGGCCGCGGGCCTCGTGACGCGGGAGGACCCGGGGCGGGAGCGGGCGCCGCTCGGGGACCACTGGCGCGTCCGGGACTTCGCGGCGGTCCGTGCGTGGGCGCGGGAGGAAGGACGGCCGCTCCTCGCGCTCGAGCAGGACGGCACGCCGCTCGCCGGCGCCGTGCTCCCGGCGCGCGCGGTGCTCGTCGCCGGGCACGAGGTGCGCGGGCTCTCCCCCACCCACCTGCGCGCCTGCGAGGAACGGCTGACCCTGCCCCAGTGGGGCAGCGTCAACTCGCTCAACGTGGCGAGCGCGATCGGCCTCGCGCTCGACCTGGCGCCCTCGTCCTAGAAGACGCCAGCGTCCACGTG
Organism: Solirubrobacterales bacterium; assembly: GCA_025964065.1. GTDB lineage: Bacteria > Actinomycetota > Thermoleophilia > Solirubrobacterales > Solirubrobacteraceae > Paraconexibacter. The sequence goes on from JAOPZO010000034.1 coordinate 8,794, forward strand.
GTCACGGTGCCGCGAGAGGGCCGATGTGGGGCGAGGGGGCCCACATCGGCCCCCTCAGCACCTCCCCGCGGCGCCCGGGTGCTCCGGCGCTCAGGCCAGCGCGGTGGTGACGGGGCCCGCGCGCTCGCGGTCGGACTCGTAGGCGCCGATGGAGGTGTCCTCCTGCAGCGTGAGCGCGATGTCGTCGAGGCCGTTGAGCAGGCGGTGCTTGATCTCCGGATCGATGTCGAAGGACGCGCTGCCGCCGTCCCAGCGGACCTCCTGCGCGGCGAGGTCGACCTGGGCGTGGCCCACGGCCGCGACGGCCTCGACCTCGTCGTGGGTCAGCTGCACGGGCAGCAGCCCGCACTTCGTGCAGTTCGACTTGAAGATGTCGGCGAAGCTCTCGGCGATGACCGCCTTGAAGCCGTAGTCCTCGAGCGCCCAGGGGGCGTGCTCACGCGAGGAGCCGCAGCCGAAGTTCCGGCCCGTGACGAGGATCTGGTTCGCCGGCAGGTCCCAGCCCGGCTCCTTCGCCCAGTCGTAGAACAGGAACTCGCCGAAGCCGGTCCGCTCCACCCGCTTCAGGAACTGCTTGGGGATGATCTGGTCCGTGTCGACGTCGTCGCGCTTCAGGACGGAGACGGGGCCGGTGATGGTCTCGATCGGGTCCATGCTCTAGCTCCACTCGCGGATGTCGACGAAACGGCCCTCGATGGCGGCCGCGGCGGCCATCTGGGGCGACACGAGGTGCGTGCGGGCGCCCTTGCCCTGCCGCCCCTCGAAGTTGCGGTTCGAGGTCGAGGCGACCCGCTCGCCCGGCGCGGCGATGTCCGGATTCATGCCGAGGCACATGGAGCAGCCCGCGGCGCGCCAGTCGAAGCCCGCGGCGCGGAAGACCTCGTCGAGGCCCTCGGCCTCCGCCTGGGCCTTCACCTGCACCGAGCCCGGGACGACCATCGCGTTCACCGTCGAGGCGACCTTGCGGCCCTCGACGACGGCGGCGGCGGCCCGCAGGTCACCGATCCGCGAGTTCGTGCACGAGCCGATGAAGACGCGGTCGAGCTGGATCTCGGTGATCGGCTCGCCGCCCTTCAGGCCCATGTACTCGAGCGCGCGCTCGATGCCGTCGGAGTCCGCGACCGGGACCGTGGCGGTGACCTGCGCGACCTGCGCCGGGTTCGTGCCCCACGAGACCATCGGGGAGACCTGCGAGGCGTCGACGGTGATCTCCTTGTCGAAGCTCGCGGCCTCCTCCGTCTGCAGCCAGGAGATGTCGACGTCGCCCGTGAAGGCGGGCTTGCCGCGCAGGTAGTCGAGCGTCGTCTCGTCGGGGGCGATCATGCCCGCGCGGCCGCCGCCCTCGATCGTCATGTTGCACATCGTCATGCGGCCCTCCATGGAGAGCCCGCGGATGACGTCGCCGGCGAACTCCACGACGTGGCCCGAGGCCCCGTCGACGCCCATCTGGCCGATCGTCGCGAGGATCAGGTCCTTGGCGGTGACGCCGAAGCCGAGCTGGCCCGTGTAGTTGATCCGCATCGACTTCGGCTTGCCCTGCACGAGGCACTGGGTCGCGAGCACGTGCTCGACCTCGGAGGTGCCGATGCCGAACGCGAGCGCGCCGAAGGCGCCGTGCGTGGCGGTGTGGGAGTCACCGCAGACGATCGTCATGCCGGGCTGGGTGACCCCGAGCTCCGGCCCGATGACGTGGACGATGCCCTGGTGCTCGGAGCCGAGCGAGTAGATCGGAACGCCGAACTCCGCGCAGTTGGCTTCGAGCGTCTCGACCTGCACGCGGGAGAGCTGGTCCTTGATGCGCGCGGCCACGGGTGTGCCGTCCGTCGGGACGTTGTGGTCGGCCGTGGCCAGCGTGCGGTCCGGCCGACGGACCTTGCGGCCCGCCATGCGCAGGCCGTCGAAGGCCTGGGGCGAGGTGACCTCGTGCACGAGGTGCAGGTCGATGTAGATCAGGCCCGGGGCGACCTCGTGGGCCTCCCAGATCTTGTCGAACAGGCTCTTGGGTGCGCTCATGAGCGTCGCAGTCCGGCTGACACGATGGCCAGCAGGACCGCCTCCTCTCGGGTGGGGTTCTCGAAGTGGTGCTCCAGGTCCGCGTCGAACGTGACGCAGTCCCCTTCGCTCAGGGTGTGCCGCTCGCCGTCGATGGCGAGGACCAGGCTGCCGCGCTCCACGAGCGCGACCTCCCGGGCGCCGGCCTCGTGCATGGGCGGATCGCCCTGCTCGCCGGTCCGCGCGCCGGGCGCGAGGACGTGGCGGGAGAGCTCGGCGCGCTGACCGGGCAGCGGCGGCGTCAGGATCTCGAACGCGTGCTTGCCCCCGCCGCCGCGGCGGCGGTCCTGCGCGCGGACGACGGAGACGACGCCGCCCTCGTCGAGGCGCAGGAGCTGGGAGAGCCGCAGGTCCAGGCCGTGCGCGATGCGTGAGGCGATCTGCAGCGTCGGCGAGGTCTCCCCCCGCTCGACCTGGGAGAGCATGGGCGCCGAGACGCCGGAGCGCTCGGCGAGATCGCGGAGCGAGAGGTCCATCGCCTCCCGCAGCGCGCGCACGCGCGGCCCGATGTGGATCACGCGCTCGCTGTTCTCCAGGACGGCCATGCCGGGTGTACGTTATCACGTACACCCGGCTATCAAGGGGCTCCTGGTGCTCGTGACCCCGCGCCGCGTGACCGGCCTGCCCTTGCCGCCGACCGTGGCGAGCGCGCTCGCGCGGCCCGTCCTGAGGTCGACCGCGAGGAGCTGGCTGCCCTTGCGGGCGCTCGGTTCAGCGCGAGCGCATCACGGCGTCGGGGTGTTCACCGCGACCCCGGGGGCCGCGGCGAGCGCGGCGGCCTTCACGACGGCGCTCGAGAGCGCGCGCGTGTACGCCACGGCGGCGGCCTCGATGATGTCCGTCGCGACGGCCTGCCCCGCGCCGGTGACCCGCTCCCCGGTCAGGAGCCCCGGCGCGTCCGTGCGCACCGCGGCGGCCGGGTCGCCGAGCTCGAGCACGACGCTCGCCTCGCCGAGGGCGTCCGCGTCGCCCGTGACCGCCTCCACCCGGAACTCGCGCAGGCGCGCGTCGATTCCCGTCGCGGCGTTGATCGCCTTGAAGATGGCGTCGACCGGGCCGTCGCCGGTGAACGAGCCCTGGGTGAGGTCCCCGTCCGGCCCCTTCACCGCCACGGTCGCGTGCGGGGGGCGACGGGTGGATGCCTCGACGTCGAACCACTCGAGCTCCCAGCCCGAGTGCTCCGCACGGAGCTCGTCGGTGACGAGCGCCTCGAGGTCCATGGCGCTGACCGTCTTCTTGCGGTCCGCGACCTCCTTGAAGCGCTTGAACGCCGCGTTCAGCGTCTGCCCCTCGACGGTGTAGCCGAGGTCCTCGAGCGCCGCCTTCAGCGCCGCGCGGCCCGAGTGCTTGCCGAGCACGAGCGCGTTGACCTCGAGGCCGACGGTCCGCGCGTCCATGATCTCGAACGTCGAGCGGTCCTTGAGCACACCGTCCTGGTGGATGCCGGACTCGTGGGCGAACGCGTTGCGGCCGACCACGGCCTTGTTCGGCTGGATGACGTAGCCCGTCAGGCGGCTCACGAGACGCGAGGCGCGCGCGATCTCCGTCGTGTCGATTCCCGTGTGCAGCCCGTCCGTGTGCGCGGCGCGCACGTGCAGGAGCATCACGACCTCCTCGAGCGAGGCGTTGCCCGCACGCTCGCCGATCCCGTTGATCGCGCACTCGACCTGGCGCGCGCCGGCCTGCACGCCCGCGAAGGAGTTCGCGACCGCGAGCCCGAGGTCGTCGTGGCAGTGGGTGCTCAGCGTCGCGTGCCGCAGGTCGGGGACGAGCGCGTAGAGCTGCGTCAGGAACGCCGCGTACTCCTGCGGCATCGCGTAGCCGACGGTGTCCGGCACGTTGATCGTCGTGGCGCCCTCGTCGAGGGCGATCTGCAGCACCTCGGCGGTGAACTCGACGTCCGCGCGGGTGGCGTCCATCGGGGAGAACTCGACGTCCTCGCAGAGCGCGCGCGACTGCGCGACCGACGCGCGGACGAGGCCCTTGACGTCCTCCCGGGTCCCACGGAGCTGGTGCTCGATGTGGATGTCCGACGTCGAGCAGAACGTGTGGATGCGAGGTCGCTCGGCGTCCTTCACGGCCTCCCAGCAGCGGTCGATGTCGCCCGGGTTCGCACGAGCGAGGCCGCAGACGACCGGCCCCTCGACCTGGCGGGCGATGGCCCGGACGGCCTCGAAGTCGCCCGGGGAGGCGATGGGGAAGCCGGCCTCGATGACGTCGACGCCGAGCCGGGCGAGCTGGTGGGCGATCTCGAGCTTCTCGCTCGCGTTGAGCGAGATGCCGGGCGACTGCTCACCGTCGCGCAGGGTGGTGTCGAAGATGCGGACGCGCTGGGCGCTGTCGGGGGTGCTGGCGGGCATGGGGTTCTCCTTGGTGGATTCGGGCTGCTTCGACTTCTCTCGCGGCTTCAGGCGGCCGCCACGCGCAGAGGCTTCCCCTAGCGGGGAAGGAGGAGAAGTCGGAGCAGCGCGGAGGAGAACGGCATCCGCCGTGCAGGCTACCAACGGTGCGTCAGGTGCGGTCCTCCCGGGCCGGCTCGAGCAGGCCGGGGGGCGCGGTCTCCAGGCGCCGCCGGAAGAACGCCGGGTGGCCCGAGAAGCGCCAGAGCAGCATGAGCACGGGGCCCATGAGCAGGAAGCCGATGCCGATGACCACGGGCGGCCCGAGGCCGATCCAGGAGGTGCCGGCGGTCGAGTTCTCCGGGTCGGAGAGGTCGATGACCGACTTCACGAAGACCCCGAGGAGCATGAGCCCGCCGAGGAACGGCAGCACCCCGGCGAGGACGAAGGAGCGCGCGCTCCGGGTCAGCTCCCGACGGAAGTAGAAGGCGCAGGCGAAGCCCGTGAGCCCGTAGTAGAAGGCGATCATCAGGCCGAGCGCCGCGATGGAGTCGAAGAGGATGTCCTCCGAGACGATCGTGAGCCCGACGTACCAGACGATGGAGAGCGCACCCATCCAGATCGTGGAGACGTGCGGGGTCAGGTACCGCGGGTGGACCCTGCCGAGGGACTTGGGCATCGCCCCCGCGCGCGCCATCGACAGGGTCGTGCGCGCCGTGGGCAGGATCGTCGTCTGCGTCGAGGCGGCCGCGGAGGTCAGCACGGCGATGATGAGGATCTTCCCAAGGGTGTCCGAGCCGAAGACGTCGGCGCCGAGCAGCCCGAGGACGTCGCCCGTCTCGTCGTCGGCGAGCCGGTCCACGCCCCCGAAGGAGATGGCCGCGACGGACACGAGCACGTAGATGCCGAGCAGGATCACCGTGGAGGCGACCGCGGCGCGGCCCGGGGTCGTCGAGGAGTCCTCGGTCTCCTCGTTGACCGTCACGAGCGAGTCCCAGCCCCAGTAGATGAAGATGCCGATGAGGACGCCGTCGATGAGCGCGGAGGTCGAGTCGACCGCGAACGGCGAGAACCAGGACAGCTCGGGCTTGATCGAGAGCTCCGGGGCGTCGACGTAGACCCGCACGAGCGCGACGACCGCGAAGACCCCGAGCGTGAGGAGCTCCGCGCCGAGCAGGTAGCGCTGGGTCTTGGCGTTGAGCTCGATGCCGATGACGCAGATGAACGTCATCGCGGCGATGAAGACCACCCCGAGCACCGTGACCGCGGCGGTCGAGGCGTCGTCGACCCCGACGAGCAGGAACGTGTAGAGGCCGGCGATCTGCGCGAGGTTCGCCATGACGATGATGTCCGCGACGACGATCGCCCAGCCGCCGATCCAGCCCGTCGAGGGGCCGAAGGCGCGCGTGGCCCAGGAGAACGTCGTGCCGCAGTCCGGGTCCGCGCGGTTGAGGTAGCGGTAGGCCGTCGCGACGAAGAGGATCGGGACGAACGCCGCGATCATCACGCCGGGCGCGTGCACCCCCACGCCGGCGATCGCGACGATGACGCCGAGCACGGCCGCGAGGCTGTAGCCCGGGGCGGTCGAGGCGACGCCGATCACGACGCTCGAGACGAACCCGATCGCGTTCTTCTTGAGGCCCTTCTCGCCGGGCGCGGACCCGTCCAGGACGACGCCTGAGGGCGGGGGAACCGGAGTGACGCTCATGGGCGCCGACCCTATGTGCCGCTGTCGTCCGCGGCCAAGGACGGAGCGTCCTAGGAGCCCCGCGCCAGGTTGTCCATCACGGCCAAGTCAGGCTCGCGGCGGCATGGTCGCGAGGCGGACCGCGCCGGCTGGCGTTCCGGCGCACCCCGGGTACCCTCGGGCCGTGCCCCCGCTCCCGACCGGCTTCCCCGCCAGCGACGCCCAGGACGACTTCACGCGTGCCCGGCGCCGCCAGGCGATCCGGCGCCTCGGGAGGCGCTTCGAGCGCGGCGGCGAGGACATCGACGTCATCCTCCCCTTCGACGAGGTCGTCGCCGAGCTCGGGCGCGTCGCGGAGCGCGACCTCGGCCTCAAGCTCATCGAGCTGGACTCGATCGTGGGAACCGTCGACCGCGGTGGCGCCGGGAACTTCGACCGCCGCTTCGCGCCCACGAGCTCCCGCGTCCGCGTGCGCTGGGAGCGGATCGCGGAGCTCATGCGCCGGGGCGGCTCCCTCCCGCCCATCAGCGTCTTCCGAGTGGGCGAGGTGCACTTCGTCCGCGACGGCCACCACCGCGTGTCCGTCGCGCGCGCCCACGGCCTCACGCACATCGAGGCGCGCGTCGTGGAGGTCACCACGCGCGTCGGTGCCGACCGCGAGCTCACGCTCGCCGACCTCCCGATGAAGGGCCACGAGCGGCTCTTCCGCGAGCGCGTGCCGCTCCCGGCGGCCGCCCGCAAGCGCGTGGTGCTCACGGACCCGTGGCGCTACGGGCAGCTCGCGGAGGGCGTCGAGGCGTGGGGATTCCGGGTCATGCAGGACCGCGCGGAGCTCCTGAGCCGCGAGGAGAACGCGCGGCTGTGGTTCGAGGACGAGTTCGTCCCCGTCGTCACGATGATCCGGGAGGCCGGGCTCGCGACGCCGAGGCAGACGGACGCCGACGCCTACTTCACCGTCGCCGCCGCCCGCTACCGGCTCATGCGCACCCAGGAGTGGACGCCCGAGATCCTCGAGCGCCTCCGGGCGGAGGGCGAGGGCCCGGGGCGCTAGGCCCGGACGGAGCCCTCTCCCGCCGCGGGCGCCGCCGTCCTGCGCGCCCCGCCGTTGCC
>JAOPZO010000083.1 GCA_025964065.1 Solirubrobacterales bacterium
GGTCGGGCTCCCCCGTGAGCTCCCCGAGCTCGCCCAGGGCGGCGGTCGCGGCGCGCTCGGCGGCGGTGGCGCGGGCGGCGAGCCGGTCGCCCTCGGCCAGCAGCGGCGCGATCCCCGTGGCGCCCCGGGCGTCGAAGAGCTCCTGTACCGCGCGGTCGTACTCCGGGCGGCGCGCGAGAAGCGCCTCGACCGCGGCGACGGCCTCCGCATGACGGCGGGCGCGGTCCGCGCGCTCGCTCGCGGCCCGCAGGGCGGTGTCGGCGGCGCTGCGGGAGGCCGCGGCGTCCGAGCAGACGCTCGTGGCGGTGATGAGCGATGCCTCGGCCCCGACGAGCCGCTCCTGGAGCCACGGCGCGAGCGATGCGGGATCGCTCTCCCACGCCTCCTCCCCCTCGCAGCTCGTGGCCTGGCAGAGCCGCTGGGCGACGTCGCGCACCGCGCCGCGTGCGGCCTCCAGCGCCCGCCCGGCGTCCATCCGCCGCTGCTTGAGCAGGTCCTCGGCGACGCCGAAGCGCTCCGTGGCGAAGAGCCGCTCGAGCACCTCCCAGCGGGTGTCGGAGTCCGCGCGCAGGAACGTCGCGAACTCGCCCTGGGCAGCAGCACGACCTGGCAGAACTGCTCCCGGCTCATGCCGAGCAGCCGCCCGAGCTCCTCACCGGCCTCGTCCTGGCGGGTGGCCAGCGTGCGCCAGACCCCGTCGTCGAGCCGCTCGAGCAGCACGGTGGCGTTCTCCTCGGTCACGCCCGTGCCGCGCTTCTTGGGCCGCTCCTGCCTGGGCGTCCGCGTGATCCGCAGCCGCTCGCCGCGCAGGGTCGCCTCGAGGACGACGCGGGTCTGCACCTCGGGCTCCGCGTGGTCGGAGCGCTCGCGCGACTCCTTCCCGCGTGCGCCGGGCAGCCGCCCGTAGAAGGCGAAGCAGATCGCGTCGAGCAGCGTGGTCTTGCCCGCGCCCGTGTCCCCGTGCAACAGGAAGAGCCCCGCGGCGCCGAGCGCGTCGAAGTCGACCTCCTCGCGGCCGGCGAACGCCTGCAGCGCCTGGACCTCCAGCGTGTGCAGCCGCACCTCAGGCCACCCGCTCCGTGACGCGCGGATCGCCGAGGACCTCGGCGAGCAGCGCCTCCTCGGCCTCGTCGGCCGGGGTGCCGCGGACGTCCTCGACGAAGCTCGTGGCGAGCTCGAGGTCGGAGAGCCCGCGCAGCCGCGTCGCGTAGGAGCCCGTGGCGGCCGCGGGAAGGCCCTCGGGGGCGAAGTGCAGCGAGACCGCGTGCGCGAAGCGGCGCCGCAGTCGGTCCATGGCGTCCGCGGGCCGCACGGTGTCCGTGAGCGTCACCTCCACCCAGGCCTCCTCCGCCGCCTCGTGCGCGGGGGACGCGAGGAGCTCCTCGAGCGCACCGCGCACGCGCGCGAGCGGCCGCGGCACCGGGCAGCGGACGAGCTCCACCGCGGGCTCCGGTCCGGCGAGGTCGACGAGCGCGACGCTCTTGCGGTGGGTCGCCTCGGAGAACGAGAACGCGATGGGGGAGCCCGCGTAGCGGCCCCGATCCCCCACGACCTGCGGGCCGTGGAGGTGGCCGAGCGCGACGTAGTCGGCGCCCGCGAAGGTCGAGACGGGCACGGAGGACGCGCCGCCGATCGCGAGGTCGCGCTCGCTTCCCGACGCCACCGCGCCCGCCACGAAGGCGTGCCCCACCACCACGGCGCGGGTACCGGCCGGCCGTGTGGCGAGGTCGGCACGCACGAGGTCCATCGCGGCAGTGAGCACCGGCCCGTGCCCGCGCTCCTCCACCCCGAGGACCCCGCGGACGGCGTCGGGCTCGAGGTACGGGATCGGGTAGAGCGCGAGCTCCCCCACCACGACGGGCTGCCCGCTGCACGTCGGGTCCGTGCGCAGGTGCAGGCCGGCGCGGGCGAGCAGCGAGGACCCGAAGGCCAGGCGCGTGGCGGAGTCGTGGTTGCCCGAGACGACCACCACGGGGGCGATCGCGGCGAGGCGGGCGAGCGCGTCGTCGGCCAGCGCGATCGCGTCGAGCGGCGGGAGCGCGCGGTCGTAGAGGTCCCCGGCGACGACGATCGCGTCCACGGAGGAGTCCGCGGCGAGCACGACGAGCCAGTCGAGCCAGGCGGACTGGGCACCGATGAGCCCCTCCCCGTGGAAGGAGCGGCCGAGGTGCCAGTCGGCGGTGTGGAGGACGCGCATCACGCCGAGGGTGTCGTGCGCGGCGGACGGAACCTCACACGGCCGGCGCCGGCGGGGTTCGGCCCCCGCGGCCTGCACCTGCTCGGACAGATCCCCGTCGACGAGGCGTCCCACGGGCGTCCGGACGCGGCGGGCAGGGCGGCGGGGGCTCAGCGGCCGGGCGCGACGTGGAGGGATCCGCTCGGCGGGGGTTCCTCCTCCCCCATGCCCCGGCGCCCCGGACGTCGCCCCGAAGGGCTCGTGAGATCCTCACCACACGTAGCCGTTGAGGACCTGGAGCATCTCCTCGCGGCTCACGGGCCCGAAGCGGACGATCCAGCCGTTCTCGGGCTCCTGCCGCAACAGCGCGGCGACGCCGGAGTCCACGAGCGAGCGGTGGATCCGGTCCGCGCGCTTGAAGCCGACGGCGCCGTGGAAGAGCACGTCGATCCCGAAGCGGTCGGCTTCCACGGGCCAGATCGAGATCTTGTCCGGCCGGGTCGGGCCGGGCAGGTCGCGCGGCTCCGGCTCGGGCCCCTGGGGGCGCGGCGGCCGGTGGATCCCTCCGTCTGGCACCACCCCAGGATCGCAGGGGCGATCCCGGGCGGCGCTAGACGAGCTCCTCGGCCTCGTCCTTGCCCTGCAGGCGCTCACGGCCGCGCTGCACGGCGGCGATGAACTTCGAGAGGTTGACCTCGAGCGTGTTGAGGATCTCGTCGGCGTAGTCCTCGGCCCCCAGGCGGATCTCCCGCTCACGGGCACGTGCGTCCTCGACGATGTCCTCGGCGGCGCGCTCGGCCTGCTTGGTGACCTCCTCCTGGGAGATGAGGTCGTCCTGCTTCTCGCGCGCCTCCTTGACGATGCGCTCGGCCTCGCGCTTCGCCTCTGCCAGCATCTCCTGGCGCTCCTTCACGATCCAGCGCGCCTGCTTGATCTCCTCGGGGATCGTCGCGCGCATCTGATCGAGGATGTCGTAGATCTCCTCCTTGTCCACACGCACGGTGTCCGTCATGGGGACGGACTTCGCGTTGTGCACGAGGTCGTCGAGCTTGTCGATGAGAACCAGGACGTCCATGGGCAACCCTTCTGTTCGCTACCGCGTGAGCCGTTCCTGCAACAGCGGGGCAACTGCTGCAGGGACGTACTCTTCAATGTTTCCCCCGAACGTCGCAAGCTCCTTGACGCCGCTCGAGGAGAGGAAACTGTACTTGGGGCTGGCCATCAGGTAGAGCGTGTCGATGTCGGGCGCCTGATGGCGGTTGAGCTGGTTCATCTCGAGCTCGTACTCGAAGTCCGAGATGGCGCGCAGGCCCTTGACGATGGTGTGGGCCCCGACCTCCCGCGCGAAGTGGACGACGAGCGTCGAGAACGGCTGCGGCGTGACGTTGCCCAGGTGGGCCGTCGCCTCGCCGATGAGCTCCATGCGCTCCTCGATGGAGAAGAGGGGCGCCTTCTTGCGCACCGAGGCGTTCACGATGCCGACGACGACCTGGTCGAAGATCGCGCTCGCGCGCGTGATGACGTCGAGGTGGCCGTTCGTGATCGGGTCGTAGGACCCGGGGCAGACGGCGATCTTGGGGTCTGGGCTCATGCGGAGGTGTGGATGCGGATCAGGGTGTCGCCGTAGCGGCGCTCTTGCGTGAGGGGGAGCTCGAGGCCCATCGGATCGCGCCGATCGCTCTCGGTCACGACGCGCGCCCCCGGCGCGAGGAGGCCGGCGAGCACGGGGCCGAGGGCGGCGCCGAGCCCGGCGGCCAGCCGGTACGGGGGATCGAGGAAGACGAGATCGTATGCCTCGGCGTCGTCGAGCGCAGTGCGTGCAACGCGTCCCGCATCGCCGGCCCGCACCTCGGCCGCCTGCGGGCCGAGCCCGAGGGCCTCGACGTTCGCCCGCAGGACGGTGAGCGCGCGGCGGTCCTTCTCGACCAGGACCGCGTGGGAGGCGCCGCGGGAGAGCGCCTCGAGGCCGAGCGCGCCCGAGCCCGCGTAGAGGTCGAGGACCCGCGCGTCGTGGAGGGGCCCGAGGATCGAGAAGAGCGCCTCGCGCACCCGGTCGGACGTGGGCCGGGTCGTGTCGCCGGGCGGCGCGGCGATACGGCGCCCGCCGTGGACGCCGGCGACGATCCTCACGTGGGGCTCCCGGGCACGCCCCCATCCTGGCGGGTCCCCGCCTCAGGAGGTCGGGCCGGCGGCGGCGCCCACGGCGAACTCGCGCCGGACGGCGCCCCAGCCGGCCTTGCGCCGCTCGCGGGTCTCGACGCGGTTCCAGTCCTCCCAGTCGTAGCCCGCCGTGCGCACGGGCGCCTCTTTCCCGTGCTGCACGGTGATGCCGATCCGGCCGCCGCGCGAGGTGGTGAGCGCGCCGCGGCCCGCGCCGCGCAGGACGGCGTGGCGGGAGGGGTCCGCGTAGCCCAGGAGCGCCCAGGGGAGCCGGAGCTCGAGCACCGCGCCGCGCCCCGCGACGAGGTGGCGGACGTCGAAGCCCGGGGCCTTCGGGTCGCCCGTGCCCCACGGCAGGCGGGAGTGGTCGACGAACTCGGCCGCCTGCGGGCCGACGCCCGGGACGACGAGCGACCGGTTGAGGATCTGCCGGGGCCGGGACCAGGCGCCGCTGCCGGTGCGCATCGCCGCGGCGTCGAACGGGACGTACCGGCTCCCGTAGAGCCACGGGAGCGGGTCGAGCCACGCGGCCTGCAGGAGCGTCGCGGTGTCGCCGGGGCCCAGGACGAGCGCGTGATCGGCGTCGGGGTCGGCCCCGGGCGCCCCGGGGAGCCCGCCGTTCCCGGTTCCCGAGACCGCCAGGCCGAGGCGGACGGGCACCGCCGGGTCACGGTCCTCGCGCAGGCGGACGCGGAGCCAGAGGTGCTCGGCGTCGTGGGTGGCGCGGACGTCGGCGACGGGGCCCGGGGCCTCGGCGATGGACTGGCTCGTGGTCGCGGCCCAGTCCTCGTCCTCCCCGTCGAGGACCTTCGTGGGCGTCGCGCCGGCCTCGACCGCGACGAGGCCGAAGTGCTCCTCGTTCGTGAGCGAGTTGCGCCAGAGCGCGCGGCGTTCGGGTGGGCGCTCGAGGTCCACGGTGTTCCACGTCCGCTTGAACCACTCGTCGGTCCACTCGAAGACGACGGCGCCCGCGTAGCGCTCCTCGCGGGCGCGCCGGACCATCGTGGCCGTCGCGGCGCCCGCCTCCTGCTCGCTCAG
>JAOPZO010000084.1 GCA_025964065.1 Solirubrobacterales bacterium
GCCCTCAGCCGCGCTCGACGGGGATCGTCCGGCGGCGCGGGGCGCGCACGTCGGCGGCCCGGACGATCTCGCTGCCCGGCCGGGCCTCGTACCGCACGAGGTCCGCGCGGACCTCGTCGCGCCGGTCCTCGAGTGCCGCGATCTCGTCCTGCAGCTGCCCGGCGCGCCGCTCGAGCGCGTGCACCTTGCGCTCCATGCGGCCGAGCTGCTCCTCCAGCTCGAGCACGCGCTCGACCCCGGCGAGGTTCAGCCCGAGCTCCCCCGTCATCTCCTGGATGCGGCGGAGCCGGTCCACGTCGGCCTGGGAGTACAGGCGCGTGCCCTTGGGCGAGCGCTTGGGCTCGATGAGGCCGCGCGCCTCGTACATCCGCAGGGTCTGCGGGTGCATCTCGGCGAGCTCCGCGGCCACGGAGATCATGAAGACGCCGCGGTCGTGCTCGACGGTGATCGTCGTGCGCGTGCGGGTCGTGCGGCGCGGGCCGGCCACGGCTAGGAGACCCCCTCCTTGGCGCCGGACTGCGCGAACAGCTCGGAGCGGGGATCGCCGGACATGACCTCGGAGAGCTTGTCGACCGCGTCGGACTGCTCCCGCGACAGGGTCGCCGGCACGTCGATGACGAAGCGGTAGTGGATGTCCCCGCGCCCCTTGGCGCCGAGCCGCGGCGGCCCCTCGCCGCGGAGGCGCTGGACCGTGCCCGAGCGCGTGCCGGCCGGGACGCGCAAGCGCTTCGTGCCGCCGAGCGTCGGGACCTCGACCTCCGCGCCGCGCGCGGCCTCCGGGAACGTGATCGGCACCTCGACCTCGAGGTGGTCGCCCTTGCGGGCGAACACGGGCGAGGGCGGCACGCGGGTGATGACGAAGAGGTCGCCGGGAGCGCCGTTGTTGCGCCCGGGCTCGCCCTTGCCGGCGAGCCGGACCTTCGAGCCGTCCTTGACGCCCGCGGGGATGTTCACCCGGTACTTCTTGACCGTGCGGGTGATCCCGGCGCCGCGGCACGTGGTGCACGGGTCCTCGACCACGGTGCCCGCGCCGCCGCAGCGGGAGCAGGGCGTGGAGATCGAGAAGAGCCCCTGACCCTCGGACTCGATGCCGCGGCCCTGGCAGCGGGGACAGATCTTGGGCGAGGTGCCGGGCTTCGCGCCCGTGCCGTGGCACGTCGGGCAGCCCTGCGCCGTCGGGACGGTGAGCGGGACCTGCGCGCCCTCCATGGCCTGGGCGAAGGTGATCGTCGTCTCGGCCTCGAGGTCCTTCCCCCGCTCGGCCCGCCGCGGCGGCGGCGCGGTGCGCCCGGCGCCCGTGCCGCCCGCACGGTCGCCGAAGAGGTTCGAGAAGATGTCGCCGAGGTCGGAGAACCCGCCCGGCGCACCGCCGCCGCCGCCGCCCGGGCCGCCGCCGCCCCCGAAGAGGCCGCCGCGGTCGTACTGCTTGCGCTTCTCGGCGTCCCCGAGGACGTCGTAGGCGCCCGAGATCTCCTTGAAGCGCGCCTCGGCCTTCGGGTCGTCCGGGTTGCGATCCGGGTGGTACTGCCGCGCGAGCTTCCGGTAGGCCTTCTTGATCTCCTCGGGCGAGGCCTTCTTCTCGACGCCCAGGACCTTGTAGGGGTCGGTGGCCATCAGCCTGAGACGACCACCCGCGCGGCGCGGAGGACCGCGTCACCGAGGACGTAGCCCGGCTGGTAGACCTCGACCACGATGCCCGCCTCGGTCCCCTCGACCGGGGTCTGCGCGAGCGCCTCGTGGCGGTGCGGGTCGAACGGCCGCCCCTTGGGGTCCTCGATCGTGATGCCGGCGCGGGTCAGTGCGCCGGTCAGCTCGGCCTGCACGAGGCGGAGCCCCTGGACGAGGTCCTGGGAGGAGTCCCCCGCCGCCTCGCCCGCCTGCAGCGCGCGCTCGAGGTTGTCGATCGCGGGCAGGAGCTCCTTGGCGAGCTTGCCGATCCCGCGGTCCTGCGCGGCGCCCACGTCACGACGGGTGCGCTTGCGCAGGTTGTCCATGTCGGCCGAGGCGCGGACGTACAGGTCCTTGTAGTCCGGCTCGTCGGCGGCCGGGGCGGCGCCCGGGAGGACCTCCTCCGCGGACGCGACCTCCTCACCCGCGACGGCCTCGGCCGGCATCGTGATGTCGTCGAGCGCGTCGGAGGCGGCGGCCTGCGCCTCCTCCGCCGTGATCGCCGGCTCCGCCGCCGCGGACTGCTCCGCGGCGGCGTCGTTCGGGGCGTGCTCGGCCATGGCTATCGGCCCTCGTCGACGACCTCGGCGTCGACGACGTCCTCCTCGTCGGCGTCCACCGCCGCGGCCGGGTCGCCGCCGTTGGCCGCCGCGGCCGCCTCGGACTTCGCCTGCGCCTGCTCGTACATGGCCTCGGAGACCTTGTGGAACGCGGTCTGCAGCGCGTCGGTCTTCGCGGCGATGTCCGCGGAGTCCTCGCCCGTCAGCGCCTCGCGGAGCTCCTTGATGCGCTCCTCGATGTCGGCCCGGGACTGGTCGTCGACCGCGTCGCCGAGGTCCTTGACCTGCTTCTCGGCCTGGTACGCGGCGTTCTCGCCGTTGTTCCGGGCCTCGGCGAGCTCGCGCAGGCGCTTGTCCTCGTCGGCGTGCGACTCGGCGTCCGCGACCATGTTCTTGATCTCGGAGTCCGACAGGCCACCGCCGGCCTTGATCTCGATCTTCTGCTCCTTGCCGGTCCCCAGGTCCTTCGCGGAGACGGACAGGATGCCGTTGGCGTCGATGTCGAAGCCGACCTCGACCTGCGGCACGCCGCGCGGCGCCGGCGGGATGCCGGTGAGCTGGAACTTGCCGAGCGACTTGTTGTACGTCGCCATCTCGCGCTCGCCCTGGAGGACGTGGATCTCGACGGAGGGCTGGTTGTCCTCGGCGGTCGAGAAGACCTCCGACTTGCGCGTCGGGATCGTGGTGTTGCGCTCGATGAGCTTCGTCATGACGCCGCCCTTGGTCTCGATGCCGAGCGTGAGCGGGGTCACGTCGAGCAGGAGCACGTCCTTGACGTCGCCCGCGAGGACGCCCGCCTGGATGGCGGCGCCGACGGCGACGACCTCGTCCGGGTTGACGCCGCGGTGCGGCTCCTGGCCCGTGAGGTCCTTGACCTTCTCCTGCACGGCGGGCATGCGGGTCATGCCGCCGACGAGCACGACGTGGTCGATCTTCGCCGCGCCCTTCTCCTTCGCGTCGTCGAGCGCCTGGCGGACCGGGGCGACCACGCGGTCGAGCAGCGCGCCCGTGAGCTCGTTGAGCTTGGAGCGGGTGAGGCGGACGTCGAGGTGCTTCGGGCCCGTGGCGTCGGCCGTGATGAACGGCAGGTTGATCTGCGACTCCTGCGCGGAGGAGAGCTCGATCTTCGCCTTCTCGGCGGCCTCGTACAGGCGCTGGAGGGCCATGGGGTCCTGCGTCAGGTCGATGGCCTGGTCCTTGCGGAACTCGCCCGCGAGCCAGTCGACGATCGCCTTGTCGAAGTTGTCGCCGCCCAGGTGGTTGTCGCCCGCGGTGGACTTGACCTCGAAGACGCCGTCGCCGATCTCGAGGACCGACACGTCGAACGTGCCGCCGCCGAGGTCGAAGACGAGGATGGTCTGGTCCGTCTCCTTGTCGAGGCCGTAGGCGAGCGCCGCCGCGGTCGGCTCGTTGATGATGCGCTTGACCTCGAGGCCGGCGATGCGGCCCGCGTCGGTCGTGGCCTGGCGCTGGTCGTCGTTGAAGTACGCCGGGACGGTGATGACGGCGGAGTCGACGGTCTCGCCGAGGTAGGCCTCCGCGTCGGCCTTGAGCTTCGCGAGGGTCATCGCCGAGATCTCGGGCGGGGAGTACTGCTTGCCGGACGCCTCGATGCGCGCGTCGCCGTTCGGACCCGCGACGACCTTGTACGGGACGATGGACTCCTCCTCGCGCACCTCGGCCTCCTTGCGGCCCATGAAGCGCTTGATGGAGAAGATCGTGTTCTGCGGGTTCGTGACCGCCTGGCGCTTGGCGACGGTGCCGACGAGACGCTCGCCGGACTGGGCGAAGGCGACGACGGACGGGGTCGTGCGACCACCCTCCGCGTTCTCGATGACGGTGGGCTCGCCGCCCTCGAGGACGGCCATGCACGAGTTCGTCGTGCCGAGGTCGATGCCGATGGTCTTGGCCATGTGGTGGCTCCTGCTTCCTTGAGGGGACTTCGGCGCCCACCTAAGGGGCGGCGCCGTCAGAGATCTCAGTCAGGGTAGCGCAGATGTGACCGTGCGCCGAACGGTGTGCCGCAGCACGACCGCCGGCGAGGCGATCGCCGTCGTCCGCGGTTCGGGGCACTCGGCGTCGGCCGCGTGCGCGGCATGCGCGGCAGGCGCCGTGTGCCGCGGTGCCGCGGCCCGCCGGCGCGGCGTCGGCTAGCGCAGCGCGGTCTCCGTCCGGAAGACCTCGAGGCCGCGTGCCTCGTAGTTCGCGAGCGCCTGCGGGCCGTCGAGCGAGCACGTGCGGACCCAGACCCGCGGCGCGAGCTCGAGCGCGCGGCGCAGGCCGTGGGTGAGCAGCGCGCCGCCCAGGCCGCGCCCGTGGAACGCGGGGAGCAGCCCGAAGTACGCGATCTCGCAGGAGCCCGGCACGGACGGGTCGAGCTCGACGTAGCCGGCCTCCTCGCCGCCGGCCCGCGCGACGTGCGTCTCGACGCCGGCCTCCCAGGCCGCCCAGCGCTCCGGCCCCCAGTGCAGGCGGTCCGTCCAGGTCCAGTCCGCGCCGACCGCGCGGTAGAGGCGCTCGCTCGTGCCGGGCTCCCGCGC
>JAOPZO010000338.1 GCA_025964065.1 Solirubrobacterales bacterium
CCGGCGGCGGCCGCGCGCTCATGGACCGCGCCGCCGCGCGCCCCGACCCGATCCCCGTCTTCGCCGAGATGGGCAGCCTGAACCCGCTCGTGATCACCCCGGGGGCGCTCGCGGCCCGTGCCGACGCCATCGCCGCCGCGCTCCTCGGCTCCGTGGCGACCTTCGGCGGCCAGCTCTGCACGAAGCCCGGCCTGGCGTTCGTGCCGGACGGCGCCGCGGGCGACGCCTTCGCCGCCACGCTCACCGCCGCCTTCGACGACCGCGGACCCGAGGTGCTGCTGGGGCCGGGGCTGCTCGAGCGCTTCACCGCCGGGCTGGAGGAGCTCGGCGCCGAGCGCCTCACCGCGCCGCGCGAGGCCGACGACGCCCCGGGCTTCCGCCACGCGCCCGTGCTCCTGCAGGCGCGGGTCGAGGAGCTCGAGGGCCCGCTGCTCGAGGAGCACTTCGGCCCCGCGCTCGTGCTCGTCCGCTACGTCGCGCTCGCCGACGTCGGCCCCGCCCTGGAGGCGCTCGGCGGCCAGCTCACGCTCACGTTGCACGCCGAGGAGGACGAGGTGGAGGCCGTCGCCCCGCTCGTGGCGCTCGGGCAGGCCCTCGCCGGCCGCGTGCTCTTCAACGGCGTCCCGACGGGCGTCGCGGTGAGCTGGGCCATGACGCACGGCGGCCCGTGGCCGGCCGGCTCGAGCCCGCACACGTCGGTCGGCATGACCGCGCTGGAGCGCTTCCTGCGACCCGTCACGCTGCAGGACGCGCCCGCGGCGCTCCTGCCGGCGGCCCTGCAGGACGCCAACCCGCTCGGGATCTGGCGTCGCATCGACGGCGAGATGGGCAAGGTCTAGCCATGCACCCGCGCACGCTCGGCAGGAACGGCAACGCAGTCTCCGAGGTCGGCTTCGGCGCCTGGCAGATCGGCGCGGACTGGGGGGAGGTGGGGGAGGACGAGGCGCTCGCGACGCTCCACGCCGCCGCGGACGCCGGCGTCACGTTCTTCGACACCGCCGACGTGTACGGCGACGGGCGCTCCGAGCGGCTCGTCGGCCGCTTCGTGCGCGAGCGCGCCGACCCGGCGCTCGTCGTCGCGACGAAGATGGGCCGCCGCGCGGAGCAGACCGTCGAGAACTACTCGCCCGAGAACCTCCGGGCCTGGAACGACCGCTCGCGCGAGAACCTCGGGGTCGACACGCTCGAGCTCGTGCAGCTGCACTGCCCGCCGACCGACCTCTACTTCCGCCCCGAGGTCTTCGAGGACCTCGACGCGATGGTCGCCGAGGGCCGCATGCGGCGCTACGGCGTGAGCGTCGAGCGCGTCGAGGAGGCGCTGAAGGCGATCCAGTATCCCGGGGTCGCGACGGTGCAGATCGTGTTCAACGCGTTCCGCCAGCGGCCCGCGGGCCTCTTCTTCCGCGAGGCCGAGGCGCGCGGCGTCGGCGTCGTCGTGCGCGTGCCGCTCGCTTCGGGACTGCTCTCGGGGCGCTACACCCGCGAGACGACGTTCGGCGAGGACGACCACCGGCAGTTCAACCGCAACGGCGAGGCGTTCGACGTCGGCGAGACGTTCGCGGGCGTGCCGTTCGAGGTCGGCCTCGACGCGGTCGAGGAGCTCCGGCCCCTGGTGCCCGAGGGCGCGTCGCTCGCGCAGCTCGCGCTCCGCTGGATCCTCATGCACCCCGCCGTCTCCACGGTGATCCCGGGCGCGCGCTCACCCGAGCAAGCCGCCGGCAACGCCGCCGCGGCGGACCTGCCCGCGCTGGACGGCGCCGCGATGGCGGCGATCGCCCGCGTGTACGAGGAGCGCATCGCGCCCCACGTGCACCAGCGCTGGTAGGCCCTGCTGCCCGTCCTTCAGGACGAGCCTGCCGTGGACCTTCGCCCTCGTGGCCATCCCCCGGGCGCTCCCGGGGCGGGGCGGGGGATCAGCGCGGGTCGGCCCGGACGAGCCCGCTGCGGTGCGGGACGAGGATCGTGGCGCGGAGGACCATCCTCTCCTCGCGCGGCCAGGCCGGGCGGAGGCGCAGGCGGTCGAGGATCGCCGGGATCGCCGCCTCCACCTGCGCGTGGGCGAGCGGCTCGCCGAGGCAGCGGCGGGCGCCCGCGCCGAAGGGGAAGTGGAGCGCGTCGGGCGGGTCCGGCACGAGCCAGCGGGAGGGCCGGAACGCGTCGGGCTCCGGGTAGAGGTCGGCGTTGCGGTGCAGCAGGACGATCGGGGTGATCACCGTGACCCCCGCGGGGAGCACGTGGCCGGCGACCTCGAGCGGCGCGGTGAGGCGCCGGAGCATCGCGAGCGCGGCCGGCCGCAGCCGCAGCGCCTCCTTCACGATGGCCTCCCGCTCGCGCTCGTTCGCCGGGTCCGCACGCCAGCGCTCCGCAGCCGCGGGCTCCTGCGCCAGGCGGAGCAGGAGCCACGTCAGCGCGGAGGCCATGGGCTCCTGGGCGGCGAGGAGCACCGGGAGCAGCTCGTCCACCGCGGTCTCCGTGTCGAGCTCCGGGGCACGCAGCAGGCAGCCGAGGAGGTCATCGCCCTCGACGTCGCCCGCGGCGCGGCGGGTGTCGAGCTCGGCCGCGAGCATC
>JAOPZO010000135.1 GCA_025964065.1 Solirubrobacterales bacterium
CACGAACCGCCGAGCGACGATTCGCTGGACCACGCCGTAGACGGGAACCGAGCTTCCGCGATAGAACGCCTCGCGGAGTCGCGGACTTCCGAGGAAGCGGTCGATGACACTCATCCGGTGAACGTCCTTCGTTCTTGCGACGGGGCATGAAGTGCTGCGGCGGCTCGTTGGGCGGCGCGAAGGGCGAAGGCCTGCTGGCCTACAACTCCTGCGAACAGCCAGAACACGGGCGCCGACGCCGAGGAGTTGGTCGGCGATGCCTGGAACCAGACGGCGGTCGTGGCAATCAACGTGGCGGCCAGGGCGCACCAGAGCGTTCGCCTCGTCTCGTCGGGCTCGCGCCGCG
This sequence comes from Solirubrobacterales bacterium, assembly GCA_025964065.1. Lineage (GTDB taxonomy): Bacteria > Actinomycetota > Thermoleophilia > Solirubrobacterales > Solirubrobacteraceae > Paraconexibacter. The sequence goes on from JAOPZO010000135.1 coordinate 347, forward strand.
CAAGCCGCACCGCGTCGAGCACGACAGCTCCCCAGAGCCACGCGAACGCGAGGAGTCCGATCAGGCCGATCTCCCCGATCAGGAAGTTGAACTCGTTCTCCGCGTTCAACCCGCTGGGACGACCGACAGCGCCGCTGCCGGGGCCGGCACGGCCGAGGCCGACACCCAGCGGATAGCTCACGGCGTAGTCGCCGACGATGGTGAGCGACGAGCCCCTATTGCTCGAGATCGTCGCAGCGGCCTGCCCTGGCGCCAGCGTCTGTAGACGAGCGACCGCCGCCGTCGAGCTGTTCGCGGTGAACACCGTGACGAACACGAAGATCAGCATCGCTGCGCCGCCGAGTGCGAACGTCGTCGAGATCGCGTTGCGGGACTTCGCGCGCAGCGCGAAGAACGCGAGGACCGCGACGAGCGACGTGAGGATCACGCCGCGCGATTGCGATGTGAGGATCGCTGTCGCACAGACCAGGACGCCGCCGGCGCCGAGCCACAGCTTCGGCTGCCAGCCCTTTGACAACGCGAACGCCAGCGCGAACGGCAGGCCGAGCCAGCCCAGAATCCCGGCTCCGCCGGAGTCCGCGCCGAGACCGAAAGGTCGCACGCGATCGACGTCCCCGCCGCCTTCGTAGAAGGTTCGTGGGGTGTTCGCAAACGCCCCACGGCCGAGGACGCGGTCGGCGTACCCCGGCCCCCAGGAGCCGAACTGCTCGGGGGTCAGCGTGTTCTGGATGACCGCGGCGATCATGTTGGGGACGGTGAGCGCAAGGAGGACGATCCCGATCGTCCTCAGCGTCCCGCGCCGATCGGCGACCATCACGCCCAGCAGCAGCAGCGGTGCGAATTCGAGCTGCTGGCGCCAACCCGCCACGACCCCGGTCAGACTCGGCGTCCCCGGATTGAGCGCTTGAACCGCGACGACGGTGACGAAGGCAACCAACGGCCATCGGTAGGGGATCCTCGGCAGCCGCCGGTCCTCAAGGATCCCTCGCGCCAGCACGCCGCCCACGACCGCGAAGAGCAGCACGTCACGGAACAAGGTCGCCTTGTCGGTGCCGCTGATCAGCTTGACCGGGCCGTCCGCGCAGCCGAGGTAGATAGCGATCCCGTACAGCGAGATGTCGATGCGGGGGTTCAGGAACGCCGCGAGCACGACCAGGATCCCGACCGTCGGCACGATGACCCCGACGCCGAGGCGGTTCGGGACCACGGTCAGCGCGGCGAGCAGGACCGCCATCGTGACGAACGCCAGCAGCACCTCGGTGCGTCGACGGCCGAAGTCGGCGCCGAGCGCGGTAGAAGCCCGAGTCGGCCGGCGCACGATGGCCGGCCTGCTCATGCCAGCGCCGCCCGCAGTTCGCGGCCGGTGTCGGCGCACATCCGCCGTGCGTCGTGATGCTCGCGCGCCTTCACAGCACCGCGCGCCGCGAGGCGGTGGCGGAGCTCCGGGTCGCTCAGCAGCCGGTCGATGGACGCGGCGAGCGCGCCGTCCTCGCGGGCGCAGAGCAGTCCGTCGACCTCGTCCTCGACGATCTCGAGGGGGCCGCCTTCCGCCATGGCGATCACTGCGGTGCCCGCGGCTTGGGCCTCGCAGATGCTCAAGCCGTACGGCTCCGCCGCTGAAGCGCTGACAAGGAGGTCGCACGCGGCGAACCACGGCGCCGCGTCGGCGACCTGTCCCGTGAAGGTGACCCGTTCGCCGATCCCGAGCTGGTTGCACAGGGCACGAAGCTCACCGGGGTAGTCGCCGGTCTCCCAGCCCATCTCGGCCCCGCCGACGACGACGACGCGTACCTCGGGGTGGCGTGCGGCGATGCGGGCGGCGGCACGAAGGAAGAGGTCCTGCCCCTTCCACGGCTGCAGGCGGCCGACGATGCCGACGACGAGCCCGCCGTCTGCGACACCCAACATGGCTCTCGCCTGCGCGCCGTCGGCAGCGGCGAAGCGCTCCACGGCGACGCCGGGATGGACGACCGCCACCGTCACCCGCGTCCGCGCTCGCAGCCCCGCCGCAACGAACTCGGAGTTCGCGATCACGCGGCGCGCGGGAAGGAGCCGGGCGATTCGCTCGACGAGCGAGGCGGGATCGACCGTCGCGTGCTGCTCCCAGACCACGGGAATGCGGTTCCATCGAGCGGGCAGCGCCGTGTAGATCTGCGCGCTGGGCTCCATCCCGACGACGACGGCCGGCCTCGCGGCGCGCAGGAGCGTGCTGAAAGAGCGCATCGTCCGGCCGACTGCTCGCGGCGAGCGCATCCGCTGGGCGTCGAGTACCCGGACGCGAGCGCCGAGGCGCGCCAGCCCCGCGACCGCCGGCCCCGGCCGCAGGAACACCACGTCCGCGCGGTAGCCTCCGGCCTCGGCATGACGGACGAGTCCGTAGAGCACTTCGGCCACGCCGCCTTCGACAGCGACGGGCGCCACGAACATCACCTGAAGCGGCGGGTCACCGATCCGGCATCACTCGGGGCTGCCGTAGCCTTTTCCATAGCCGTACCGCGTGTTGTCGAGCCCGCTCAGGTCGTTGACGACGACGCCGGCGAGCCGAACGTTCGGCACGCGTTCGAGCGCGTCACGAGCTCGCGCGCCGCCGTCGCGGGTGCTGAGTCCCATGCGGGCGACGATCACGACGGCGTCAGCATCGCGGGCGAGCGAAAGCGCGTCGCTGACGGCCAGCACCGGTGGCGAGTCGATGATGACGACATCCGCTTGCTCCTGCAGCTGCTCTAGCAGGGCACTGGTCGCGCCCGCGGCGAGCACCGCCTGAGGGTTCGCAGTTCGACCGCCCGACAGCAGCACGCCGATGCCGCCGATCCCGTCCTGCTGCAGCGCCACCGACCCGGTGCCAACCGCCGACGCGGTGGCTGCTTCGATCCTGGCAAGGGTCTCGAGACCCTTGGCGTCGACCGAGACGTCGATGAGCGCATCGGCGAGCCGACTCTCGCCCGTGAGCACCGTCGTCAGGCCGAACTCGCTCGTCACCCCGAAGAGCGTGTCCTGCGTGGGCTTGCGGAGGTCGCCGTCGACGACGATCACGCTGCGCCCGAACTCACGGTAGGCGATGGCCAGGTTGCGCGCGACCGTCGACTTGCCTTCTCCGGGCACCGCGCTGGTGACGAGGATCCGTCGGACAGGCCGCTCCAGGGAACCGAGCTGCACGTTCGTCCGCAACTGACGGAACGCCTCGAGGA
>JAOPZO010000344.1 GCA_025964065.1 Solirubrobacterales bacterium
CTACTTCCGCACGGGGGGTGTGGTCACGCCCGTCATCACCGCGTTCTTCGCGTTCTTCGTCGGCGGCCTCGTGGTCGCGCTCACTGGCAAGAACCCGCTCACGACCTACCAGGCGTTCTACGAGGGCACGGGCCTGAGCTGGCTGCTGCCCTGGAGCGGGGACCGCGAGGTCGCCGCGATCAACCTGCAGCAGACGCTCATCCTCACGACGCCGCTGATCCTCGTCGGGTTCGCGGTCGCCTTCGCCTTCCGCGCCGGCCTCTTCAACATCGGCGGGCAGGGCCAGTATGCGGTCGGCGCGATCATCGCCGTCTGGGTCGGCTCGACGCTCGAAGGGCTGCCGGGGGTCCTGCACATCGTCCTCGCGCTCGTGCTCGGGGCGCTCGCGGGCGGGCTCTGGGCGGGGATCGCCGGGCTCCTGCGCGCGACGGTCGGGGCGAACGAGGTGATCTCGACGATCATGCTCAACTACATCGCGCTCTGGATCGGCGTGTACCTGTTCGGGCTCGGTGGGCCGCTGCAGAACGGGACGGACCCGTCGCTGCCGGTCTCCAACGACATCCTCGAGGAGTCGCGGCTGCCGGTGTTCTGGGGCGACGCGGAGCTCCAGGGGCTCCACGTCGGCCTGTTCGTCGCGCTTGCCGCCGGGATCGTCTTCTGGGTGCTGCTGAACCGCTCCGTGAAGGGCTACGAGGCCCGCGCGGTCGGCTTCTCGCCCGACGCCGCGGCGTACGGCGGGATCGACGTCGGGCGCACGTACGTGACCGTGATGGTCACCTGCGGGATCTTCGCCGGGCTCGCGGGCGCGATCGACGTGCTCGGCTGGCAGTTCCGGATCGCCACGAACGACATCTCGGGCTCGCAGATCGGGTTCCTGGGCATCGCCGTGGCGCTGCTCGGGCGGAACACCGTCGTCGGCACGATGCTCTCGGCGCTCCTGTTCGGCGCGCTGCTGCAGGGCACGAGCGTCCGGAACCTCGACCCGACGGTCTTCGAGCCCGCGCTCGCCGGCAACCTCACCACGATCATCCAGGGGCTCGTCGTCCTGTTCGTCTCCGCCGACGTGCTCGTCGTGTACCTGTACCGGCTCCGCCGCCGCGGCAGGGCGGGGGCGGCCGCGCCGCCCGGCACGCCGATGCCGCCGACCCTCTCGCGGAGCGGGGGTGCCGGATGAGCACCGTCATCGCCGATCACCTGCGCTCGCCCGGGGGCGACGACGCCGCGGCGCGGGGGCCGAGGACGTACTCGCGCGAGAAGTGGCTCGGCATCGCCGGCATCGCGCTCGGCCTGCTCGCCTTCTTCATCGCGATCCCGCCGTTCACGGTCCGGAGCGTCGCCCCGTCGTTCGTGCTCGCCCTCGCCGCGGTCGCGCTCGGGGTCCTCGCGATCCGCGGGGGCGAGAAGCGCGTGGGCTGGGGCGCGGTCGTCGCCGGAATCGTCGGCGCGGTCGGCGCCTACGCGGCCACGAGGTCGGGGGTCGGGAACCTCGAGATCGTCGTCTCCTGGGGCGCGCTCGCGGCCTCCATGCTCCGCTACGCCACGCCGCTGACGTTCGCGGCGCTCGGCGGGCTGGTGTCCGAGCGCTCCGGCGTCGTGAACATCGGCCTGGAGGGCGCGATCCTCATGGGCGCGTTCTTCGCGGCCCTCGGGGCGGACAAGACCGACTCGTGGGTGCTCGGACTCGTGATCGGCATCGCGGCGGGCGGGGTGCTCGGCCTGCTGCACGCGATCTTCTGCGTGTCGCTGCGGGCGGACCAGATCGTCACGGGCACCGCGCTCAACTTCATCGCGCTCGGGCTGACGGGCTACCTGTACATCGACACCTACGGGGACCTCGGCACCCCCGACGACCTGCCGCAGATCCCGGACGTCACGCTTCCGATCGCGTCCGTGCCGTTCCTCGGCGACGCGCTCGCGAACCAGAACCTCATGGTCTGGCTCAGCCTGCTCGCCGTCCTCGCGGTGTTCGTCGTCATCTTCAAGACGGGGCTCGGGCTGCGGCTCCGCTCCGTCGGCGAGAACCCCAAGGCCGCCGAGACCGTCGGCATCTCCGTCTACAAGACGCGGTACTACGCGGTGATCGCCTCGGGCGCGCTCGCGGCGGCCGGCGGGGCGTTCCTGTCGATCGGCTTCGTCAACTCCTTCACGCAGAACATGAGCGCGGGCCGCGGCTTCATCGCGCTCGCGGCGCTCATCTTCGGGCGCTGGCGGCCGGGCGGGCTGCTGGCCGCGACGCTCCTCTTCGGCGTCTCGAGCGCGCTCGCGCAGCGGCTGCCCGCGTTCAACGAGTCGACGGCGACGCTGCTCCAGGCGCTCCCGTACGTGCTGACGCTGATCGCGGTGGCGGGGGTCGTCGGGCGCTCCGTCCCGCCCGCGGCCGACGGGGTGCCGTACAAGAAGGGCGAGTAGGAGCGTGCTGGAGCGGGTCCGGGCGACCGGCCTGCTCCCGGAGGGCGCGCGCGTGGTGGTGCTGCTCTCGGGCGGGCGCGACTCGGTCTGCCTGCTCGGGATGGCGGTCGCGCTCGGCGGGGTCGTCGAGGCGGTGCACGTGAACTACGGGCTGCGAGGCGCGGACGCCGAGGCGGACGAGGCGCTCTGCGAGGCGCTGTGCGCGCGGCTCGGGGTGCCGCTCGCCGTCGAGCGCGTCTCGCGCTCCCCGGGCGCCCCGGGGAATCTGCAGGCGTGGGCGAGGGATGTCCGCTACGCCGCGGGCTCCCGCCGCGCCGGGAGCTCCGACGCGCTCCTGGCCACGGGCCACACGGCCACGGACCAGGCCGAGACCGTCCTGTACCGCCTCGCGTCCTCGCCGGGGCGGCGCGCGCTGCTCGGGATGCCCGCGCGCTCGGGCCGGCTCGTGCGCCCGCTCCTCGTGCTGACGCGCGAGGAGACCGCCGCGTGGTGTCGGGCGGAGGGCCTGGGGTGGCGGGAGGACGCCTCGAACGACTCCGACGCCTACGCGCGGAACCGGATCCGGGCGGGGCTCGTGCCCGCGCTGCGGGCGGTCGACCCGCGGGCGGAGGAGAACGTGCTGCGGACCGCGGAGCTCCTGCGGGACGAGGCCGAGGTGCTCGACGATGTCGTCGACACGGCGCTCGCGGGGCGGCGGTCCATCGCCGTTTCCCACCTCGGGGTGCTGCCCCGGGCGCTCGC
>JAOPZO010000170.1 GCA_025964065.1 Solirubrobacterales bacterium
CGCGCTCGTCGCCGGGATCCTCACCGCGGTCCGGCGACCGCTCGACGCGCTCCTGTCGGCCGCGGGGCGCCTCGCGGCGGGCGAGGTCGGCGCCCGGGTGCCGGAGGAGGACGGCCCGCAGGAGCTCCGGCAGCTCGCGCGCGCCTTCAACGCGATGGCCGCGGACGTCGCCTCCGCCGCCACCCTCGTCGAGGCCGAGCGCCGCCGGCTCGCGACCACGGTGCGGGCGCTGGGCGACGCGCTCGTCACCACGGGCTCGGACGGGCGCGTCGCCGAGGTGAACCCGCGTGCCGGTGAGCTCGTCCCCCACCTGCACCCGGGCGCGCCGTTCGTCCCGCTCGCGCCTCTGCCCGAGGCGCTGACGCAGGAGGTCGAGGTGGAACGGGAGGGGCGGACGCTCGCGGTCACCGCGGCGGCGCTCGAGGACCCGGGCGCGCACGTCTGGACGATCCGCGACGTCACGGAGCGCGCGCGCCTCGAGCGCATGAAGAGCGACTTCGTCGCCACCGCCTCGCACGAGCTCCGCTCCCCGCTCACCTCGATCAAGGGCTTCGTCGAGCTGCTCGAGGCCTCGCGCGGCCTCACTCCCCGCCAGCAGGAGTGGGTGGGGATCGTCCACGTCTCGACGGACCGGCTCGTGGAGCTCGTGAACGACCTGCTCGACGTGACGCGCCTGGAGGCCGGGCAGGTCGCGATCCACCGCCGGCTCACCGACGTCGGGGAGCTCGTCGCGGAGGTCGCACAGCTCCTCTCCCCGCGCCTCGCGGCGAAGGGCCAGGCGTTCGCGGCCGACGTCCCGCCGGACCTCCCGCGCGCGATCGTCGATCCGGGCCGCCTGCGCCAGGTGCTCGTGAACCTGCTGACGAACGCGCACCTCTACACGGGCGCGGGCGGGCGCCTGGGCGTGACGCTGCGGGCGGAAGGGGACACCCTGGTGCTCCGGGTGCGGGACACGGGGCGCGGCATGGAGCCCGAAGAGCTCGCGAACGTCTTCGACCGCTTCTACCGCGGCCCGGAGCGCGACGGGCCGCAGGGCACCGGCCTCGGGTTGAGCATCGTGCGCTCGCTCGTCGAGCTGCACCGCGGGACGGTCGGGATCGAGTCCGCCCCCGGCGAGGGGACGACGTTCGAGGTCCGGCTGCCGCGCGCGATCGAGCGCGCGAGCACCGCGCCGGGCGGGACGGTCCGCCAGGCGCTCCCGGGCAAGCGCGTGCTGCTCGTGGGCGAGGACGCGCACCTCGCGGCCCTCCTCGAGCCGCACGGGGTCGCCTCCGTGCTCGTCAAGGCGGGCGGCGACGGGCTCGCCGCGCTCCACGCACGGCGCTACGACGCGGTGGTCATCGACCTCGCCCGCGCGGGCGCGCCGGGCTTCGAGCTCCTGCGGGCGGTGCGAGCGGACCCCGTGCTGCGTCGGCTGCCGGTCGTCCTGCTCTCGGAGCCGTCGGTGCGGGACGCGCTCAGCGGCGAGTGGGTCGTCGACAAGCCCGTGGAGCCCGACGCGCTCGTGGACACGCTCGGCGGGGCGATCGTCGCCGACCGCATCCGGGTCCTCGCGGTCGGCCGGCCCGCGGTCCGGCGGGAGCTCGACGCGGGCCTCGACGCGCTCGGGGTCGCGCACGAGTGGGCGACGGACACCGACGACGTCGTCGCCATGTGCGCCGCACGCCACTACGAGGTGGCGCTCGTGGAGGCCACGATGGAGGGGGCCGCCGGGGCGGTCGCCGCGCTCGACCTCCGCGGGCGGCGCCTGCGCCGCTCCGTGCTCGCGTTCTCCGAGGACGGCACCGCCCCGGACGGCCTGGGGCCCGACGTCGTGCCGGTGAGCCTCGCCGGCGCCGCGCCCGCCGTGCTCGGGCTGCTCGCCCCCGATGTCACCGAGCCGACGGCGGGGTAGGGTGCGACCCGGATGGGGGACGAGGTGAGCGAGCTCGAGGGGCTGCGCGCGCAGCTGCGCGTCGCGGAGGTGGAGGCCGCCGCGAAGGAGGTGCAGCTCCAGCGCTACGCCGCCGACCTGCGCGAGACGTTCAAGCAGGAGCGCGCCCGGGCGCAGGAGCTGCGCGAGTCGTACGTCGCGACGGTGCGCGCGCTCGCGAACGCCGTCGAGGCGCGGGACGCCTACACGGGCCAGCACGCCGAGCGCGTGGCCGCCTACGGGTTGCGGATCGCCGAGGCGCACGGCACGACGATGGCCGACGATCCGCAGGTGGAGTTCGGCTTCCTCCTCCACGACGTCGGGAAGGTGGCGATCCCCGACGCGATCCTCTTCAAGCCGGACCCGCTCGACGCGGTGGAGCGGGCGCTCATGGAGCGCCACGCCCTCATCGGCTGGGAGATCCTGCGCGGCGTGGACTGGCTCGGCGAGGCGAAGCTCGTCGTCCGCCACCACCACGAGCGCTGGGACGGCGAGGGGTACCCGGACCGCCTCGCGGGCGAGGGCATCCCCCTGCCCGCCCGGATCTTCGCGGTCGCGGACACCTTCGACGCGCTCACGACGGACCGCCCGTACCGCCCGGGAAAGGACGTCACCGTCGCCCGCGAGATCATCGGCGCGGGCGCCGGCTCCCAGTTCGACCCGGCCGTCGTGACCGCCTTCGCCGCCGTCCCGGACGCGGCGTTCGCCGCGATCCGGCAGGAGCACTCGTGAGCCCCAAGACCGTCCTCATCGTCGACGACGACCCGTTCATCCGGAAGCTCATCGCGACGACCCTCGAGGACGTCGCGGGCTTCGTGCTCCGGCAGGCCGGCGACGGCGAGGAGGCGCTGGAGCTCGCGGCGCTCTGGCCGCCCGCGCTCGTCTTCCTCGACGTCAACATGCCGAAGCTCGACGGCATCGGCGCCTGCCGCGGGCTCCGCGCCCTCGAGGCGACGGCGGGCGCGACGATCGTGATGCTGACCGCCGCGGGACAGGACGCGGAGCGCGACGCGCGCGAGGCGGGCGCCGACCTCTTCCTGACGAAGCCGTTCTCGCCGCTGGACCTGCTGCGCCTGGTGGACGAGATCGGCGCGGCCTAGCGCTTGCGGCACGGTGTCGCGCTCGTCCGCGGACCGCGCGTGGAGGTCGAGCGCCGGCGTGACCGCCTCGCGCGGTTCCTCGCCCCGCTCGACTGCCGCTTCACGACGACGTGGAGCGCCGGGGTGGCGCTCGTGGGCTGGGCGGCCGGCGGCACGCCGCCGTCGACCGGGTCGCTGCCCGCCTTCCGGCGCTGGGGGGAGCGCCTGCCGGTGGTGCTCGACGACGCCGGCGCGCTGCTCGAGGC
>JAOPZO010000347.1 GCA_025964065.1 Solirubrobacterales bacterium
CGTCGGAGCGGTGGCCCGAGGCCGCGAGGCCCTTCGCGGCGGCGCGGACGAGCCCGCGGTAGATCACGGGCGACTGCGGCTGCACCCGGCCGCGGACCCGCGCGTACTGCGGCGTGAGCCACCCGCCCTGGTTCGGCTCGTTCCAGACGGACCAGCGCTCGACGCGCGGGAGGACGGCGCCGCCCCCGTCCTCGTCCGCGTAGCTGCCGGAGTACCGCGTGCCGAGCGCCTGCACGAAGCGCTTGAAGTGCGTCGCGTTCGGCCGGCAGGTCCGCAGCGCGCCCGTCCTGCACCCGGAGGCCCAGTGCGGGATCGGGCTCGAGGGGGAGAGGACGACGCCGAGGCCGCGCGCGGCGGCGCCCCGCACCAGCGCGTCGTACCGGTTCCACGCGGCGGCCCCGTAATCCGCCGGGTCGCTCCCGTCGAAGCCGGACGGCCGCTTGCGCGACGTGGGCCGGGGCGCGACCTTCGCCCAGAAGACGATGGAGTGCACCGCGTCGACCCCGAGGGCCTGGAGGTCGTCCAGGCCGCTCTCGCGTGCGGCGTCGCTCCCCAGGACGAGCTGCGCGTCGTCCTGGAACAGGGACTCCTGGGAGGAGGAGGCGAGCGCCGGGGCCGCCGAGGCGAGCAGGGCGGCCACGAGCGCGGCCGCGCCCGTCCTCAGGCGAGAGCGGGGCGCCCGCTCAGACCGGCTTCTCGGCCGAGGTGAAGTTGAACGGGATCTGCGCGCCCTTCCACACCGCCCGGACCAGCCCGCGGCCCGGCGTGTCCACCGAGGCGAAGAAGTAGCCGAGCCGCGAGGTCGCGAGCGGCGCGTTGAACGGGATCCAGTCCGACGAGCCGTCCGCCGGCTTGAACTGGAGCTGCACGGTGTCCGGGGTGCCGCCGGGCGGCACGTTGTCGCGGAAGCGGATCTGTCCGAAGACCGTCGTCTTGGGCTGGCCCGTCGCGGGGTCGGGCGCGCCCGGCGCGGCGAGGAACGGGAACGCGTAGGCGGTCGCCGCGGGCTTCGCCCTGTCCTGGGCGTCGAAGAGGCCCGACTGGTACGTGCCCCAGTAGGGCCGCGAGCCCGTCTTGAAGCGCTTGACCGGGAGGACGTCACGGAGCAGGAACTGCGTGTGGGCGGCCACGCGCGGGTTGAGGTAGGTGAGCGCCTCGCTCTGCGCGATGTAGTCGGCCTGCTGCTGCAGGCTCACGCCGGCGAACGGGTCGGGCGGCGCGGTCTCGTAGCCGAACTCCGTCGACATGATCGGCATCCCCGAGCGGATGTTGCCCGTGGCCGCGAGGCCGTCGAGCAGCGTGCCGAGCTCACTCAGGTTCGCAAGCGTGATCGAGTTCGGGTCCTTCTCGGGCACGCTCGGGGCGAGCGTGCGCGTGTAGGGGTGGTGCGCGAACGCGGTTGCGACGACCGGGCCGTCCTTCTTGAAGCGGCTGCAGCCGGCGCTCCTGTGGCCCGGGCCGCAGAGGAACTCCGAGACGAACGTGCGGACGCCCATCGCGGACGTCGTCGTCTTCCGCGACACCGAGCGCGGGGCGGTCTCGCCGACGAGGATCGTGTCGTTGCCGTGGCCCGTGGAGACGAGCGCCCGGCGGCCGAAGGCGTACAGATCGCGGTAGATCTCCGGCGAGACCGGCTTGCCGCCGAGCCACTGCGGGCGCAGCCAGCCGCCCTGGTTCGGCTCGTTCCAGATGGACCAGAAGGACACGCGCGCAAGGCGGCCCCTGCCGTCGTTCTCGTCGCGGAAGGTGCCGGAGTAACGCTTGCCGACGGCCTGCACGAACTTGTAGAACTCGCGCGGCTTCGGGCGCCACCACTTCGCGTCCTTCTTGTACTTCTTCGGCGGCTTGGTGTGCGCGAACGCCGGGCCGGGGCCCGTGACGTTGAAGTAGAGGCCCATGCCGAGCGTGTCGACGGCCTTCGTGAGGCGGTCGTAGCGGTCCCACACGGCCGACGGGTACGCGCGGGGGTTCTCCGCTCCGAGCCTCTTGAAGCGGTCGTAGCGCTTCTTCGTCTTCAGGACCTCGTCGCCGAGGACCGACCACAGGAGCGTGACGCGGACCGTGTCGACCCCCAGGCCCTTCATGCGCCGCAGCGCCGCGTCGCGCGTGTCGTCGTTGCGGTAGACGAGCAGGTCGTCGTCCATCATCATCGACAGCTGGTTCTCGGATGCGGCCGCGGGGCTCGCGGTGCTCGAGAAGGCGGCGCACAGGGCGAGGCACGCCAGGGTGGCGCGCAGCAGCGTGCGAGGGGTCAGCGGCATCGGGGCTCCTGCAGTAATGGTGACGGCGGCGAACGGCGAGGGCGACCGGTTGGATCGCCCTCACACCGAACGCGAGCGTACCGCGGGAGTTGCGGCCCGGAGCCGCTCGGGGGAGGAAGCTCCCCCGACGCCCTACTTCGCGGCGGTGTAGCGCTCCGCGACCTTGTTCCAGTCGACCACGGCCCACCACGCCTCGAGGTACGCCGGGCGCTTGTTCTGGTACTTCAGGTAGTAGGCGTGCTCCCAGACGTCGTTGCCGAGGAGCGGCTCCTTGCCGTCGAGGACGGGGGAGTCCTGGTTCGGGGTGGAGGTGATCGCAAGCTCGCCGCCGTCGAGCACGAGCCAGGCCCAGCCCGAGCCGAACTGGCCGACGCCCGCGGCCTCGAACTGCTTCTTGAAGTCGTCGAACGAGCCGAACGTCGCGGTGATCGCCTCGGCGAGCTCCCCCGTCGGCTCGCCGCCGCCGTCGGGGCTCATCGACTCCCAGAAGAGCGAGTGGTTGTAGTGGCCGCCGCCGTTGTTGCGGAACGGGCCCTGCTTGTCGGCGGGCAGCGAGGAGAGGTTCTCGAGGACCTCGCGGACGTCCTTGCCGTCGAGCTCGGTGCCCTCGAGGGCGGCGTTCGCCTTGTCGACGTAGGCCTGGTGGTGCTTGTCGTGGTGGAACTCCATCGTCGCCTTGTCGATGGTGGGCTCCAGCGCGTCGTGGGCGTAGGGAAGGGCGGGGACCTCGTAGGCCATGCGGCTGTCTCCTGGACGTTCGATTTCAGGGTGTGCCCTGAACCTATACCCCCGGGACTTGCATTCCCGACCGCCCAAGTAGCATCGGCCCGATGCGCCTGTCCCACCTCCTGCTGCCCACCGAGCGCCAGCCCCCGGCGGACGCCGAGGCGCTCTCGCACAAGCTCATGGTGCGCGCGGGGCTCATCCGCCAGGTCGGCGCCGGGCTGTGGACGTGGATGCCCGCGGGGTGGCGGATCCACCAGAAGGCCGTTCAGATCATCCGGGAGGAGATGGACGGGATCGGCGCCCAGGAGATGTCCATGCCGCTCATCACGCCGGCGGAGCACTGGGTCACCTCCGGCCGCCACGACAGCGTCGGCGCCGAGCTCTTCCGCTTCCAGGACCGCAAGCGCGCGGACATGGTCCTCGCGATGAGCCACGAGGAGACCGTGACCTTCCACGTCTCCTCGCTCGTGCGCTCCTACCGCCAGCTGCCCCTGCAGCTCTACCACTTCCAGCTCAAGGGCCGGGACGAGGCGCGCCCGCGCGCCGGCCTGCTCCGCACGCGCGAGTTCGTCATGAAGGACGCGTACTCGTTCGACCGCGACGAGGAGGGCCTCGACGTCACCTACGAGCTCCAGCGCGCGGCCTACCACCGCATCTTCGAGCGTGCGGGCCTGCGTTTCTACGAGTGCGAGGCGGACGTCGGGATGATGGGCGGCTCGGGCGCGCACGAGTTCATGGCGCCGTGCGCCGCGGGGGAGAACGACGTCGTGCTCGCCCCGGGGTACTCCGCGAACCTCGAGATCGCGAGCGCGGACCCGCAGCCGGTCCCGCCGCTCCCCGACGCCGTGCAGGGCGAGCTCCACACCCCGGGGCAGACCACGGTGGAGGCCGTCGCCGGCGCGCTCGGCGTGCACCCCGGCAACCTGCTGAAGGCCTTCCCGGTCGTCACGGAGTCCCGCGGCCTCGTGATGGTCATGGTCCGCGGCGATCACCGCGTGAACGAGCTCAAGCTCACCACGAAGCTCGGCGAGCCGTTCAAGCAGGCCACGCCCGAGCAGCTCGGCGGCGCCGGGATGCACCCGGGCTTCCTCGGGCCGAGCGCCGAGGTGCAGACGCTGTACGACGCCGCCGTCACCCCGGGCCGCTACGTCGTCGGTGCCGGCAAGCCGGACCACCACGTCGTCGTGGACCTCGAGGGGGGCGAGCGCATCGACGTGCGGACGGTCGAGGAGGGGGACACGGTCGGCGGCCACCCCGTCGTCATCGAGCCCGCGATCGAGATCGGGAACATCTTCAAGCTCGGGACGCGGTACTCCGAGCCGTTCGGGGCGAGCTACGTCGACGAAGCGGGCAAGACGCGCCCGATCGTCATGGGCTCCTACGGCGTCGGCCCCGCCCGGATGGTCGCCGCCGCCGCGGAGCAGTGGGGCGACGAGCGGGGGATCGCATGGCCGAGGGCGCTCGCTCCCTGGGACGTCGAGCTCGTCGGCATCGGCAAGGCCGGGACCCCGGAGCGCGACGCGGCCGAGGCGCTCTACGCGGAGCTGCAGGCGAGCGCGCTCGACGTCCTGTACGACGACCGGGAGGCCAAGCCGGGCGAGAAGTTCGCGGACGCGGAGCTCCTCGGCGTGCCGCTGCGGCTCACGCTCGGCAAGCGCTCGCTCGAGTCGGGGCAGCTCGAGGCGCAGCGGCGCCGCGGCCGTGAGGACGTCGAGGGCGGCGTCCCGATCGGCGGTGCGGCCGCTGCCGTGGAGGCGCTGTGGCACGAGCTCCCCTAGGCCCGAAGGAGACCGAGGAGGGGCGGCTGGCGCGCGAGGCGCTCGGCCCGAAGCCGGGGCGCGAGGCGCCCGTGGCCGAGCGTGCGGCCCACGCGCGCGAGCGCACGCGGCTCACCTTCCGCCGGCTCTCCGGGCTCGACCGCTCCGGGCCGCCGCCCGAGCAGACCGCCTACGGCCAGCCCTGGCGGGTCTGGACGATCCCGAACGTCATCGGGTTCGTCCGCGCGATCCTCATCCCGATCTTCCTCGTGACCGCCTTCTCCTCGGAGAACGGCACGGACGCCCTGCCGGCGGTGCTGTTCGCCGTCTGCGCCTGGGGCGACTACGCCGACGGGATCACCGCGCGCATCACGGGCCAGTACTCGCGCCTCGGCGCGCTCATGGACCCGGTCATCGACCGCTGCCTCGTCATCTCGGGCGTCGTGGTCGTCTTCGCGTTCGACCTCCTGCCGCGCTGGGCGCTCGTCCTGCTCGTCCTCCGCGAGCTGTACGTCCTCTACAACGGGCGCATCGCCCTCAAGGAGCAGCTCGAGCTCAAGATCAACTGGCCGGGCCGCATCGCGGTCGGCCCGGTGATGTCCGCGCTGTTCTTCGCGCTCTGCGACCTGCGGACGCTCGCGGCCGTGTTCCTCTACATCGGCCTGGCCCTCTCGTACTACGCGGCGTTCCTGTACCGGCGCGAGGGGCGGCGGCAGCGCGCAAGCCGGGGTGCACCCTCAACTCGAGCTTGAGGCGCGGCGCCCCGGCGCTGGTAGCATCGCGCGCCATGGACACCTTCCCCGACTTAGGCTCCCTGACGGATCAGGAGCTGAAGGACCTCATCCAGCAGCTCACGGAAGAGGAGATCGACATCTCCTACAAGCGCCGGATCCTGCACGGGAAGATCGACATCCTCCGCGCCGAGCTCGTGAACCGCCTCCGCAAGAAGCACGAGGGCGGCGAGGACGTCATCACGGGCGCGGACGTGCAGCGCCTCACGGACATCCTCGCGGGTCGCGCCTCCGGCGAGACCGACCTCTCCTAGGGGGCGACCGGCGTGGCGCTCCACTGCCCCGAGTGCGGCTTCACGAACGCCGAGGGCTCGAACTACTGCCAGCGCTGCGGGTCGTTCATCGGCGCGCAGGCGCCCGAGGGCGGCGTCGCCGAGGGCCAGACGGCGACGTACCGCGTCGGCGAGACCGGGGAGTTCATCCCGGTCGAGATCGGCGACGTCGTCGACGCCAGGGGCGCGGCGCTCGTCATCCGCTCGGGCGGCGGCCGGACGGGGGAGTCCTTCGTCCTGGAAGCCGATCGCATGTCGATCGGCCGGCGGCCCGACGCCGACATCTTCCTCGACGACGTCACGGTCTCCCGCGACCACGCGATGCTCGTGCACCGCTCCGATGAGTGGTTCCTCGACGACCTCGGCTCGCTGAACGGCACGTACGTCAACCGCCAGCGCATCGAGTCCCAGCGGCTCGGCGACGGCGACGAGCTGCAGGTCGGCAAGTACAAGCTCACGTTCCTGTCGCGATGAGCTCGCTGCCGCTCGACCCGCTGGCCCCGGCGCCGACCCACACGCCGGGCGGCTCCCGGGCGCGCGGGAAGGCGATGACCATCGGCGCGGTCTGCAAGGCGCTGGCGCAGGAGTTCCCGGACATCTCGATCTCGAAGATCCGCTACCTCGAGGACCAGAAGCTCCTGACGCCGCGGCGCACCGCGGGCGGCTACCGGCTCTACAGCTCGAGCGACGTGCAGCGCCTGCGCACGATCCTGCGCCTGCAGCGCGATGAATTCCTGCCGCTGCGGGTCATCCGCCAGGAGCTCGCGGCGGGCGCCGGCCGCGAGGACGAGGGCGAGCTGACGCCGGGCGGGGCGCCCGCGGTCACCGAGACCGAGGCCGAGACGCGGCGCCGCCGCCGCTCGAGCGTCTCCGTCCGCGAGAGCGGGGCGAAGTACTCCCTCGACGACGTCGTGGAGGACACCCGCGCGGACCCGAGCATGATCGCCGAGCTCGAGGACTTCGGCGTGATCCGCGGCGAGAAGCGCGGCGGCACGACGTACTACGACGAGACGGAGCGCGAGATCGTGCGCGCGGTCACCGAGCTCGCGCGCTACGGCGTCGGCGGGCGCAACCTCCGTGCGTTCCGCACCTCCGCGGACCGCGAGGCCCAGCTGCTGCAGACGATCCTCGAGCCCGCCCTGCGCTCCCGCAACCCGGAGCGGCGCAAGGAGGCCGTCGAGGCGCTCGAGAACCTCGCGGCGGTCACGACGCACCTCAAGCACCTGCTGCTGATCCGCGACCTGCGCAAGATCGCCGGCTCATGAGCGCCCTCGACCTGCGGGACTACGTCCGGGACATCCCGGACTTCCCCAAGCCCGGGATCGTCTTCAAGGACATCACGCCCGTGATGGCCGATGCGGCGGCCTTCGACGCCGCGGTCGTCGCGCTCGCCGACCAGGCGCGCACCCACGGACGCGTGGACGTCGTCATCGCCGCGGAGGCCCGCGGCTTCCTGCTCGGGCCCGCGGTCGCCCGGGAGCTCGGCGCCGGCTTCGTGCTGGCCCGCAAGCCGGGCAAGCTGCCGTGGTCGACCGTTCGCGCCGAGTACCTGCTCGAGTACGGGACGGACGCGCTCGAGCTGCACTCCGACGCGATCACGCAGGGCGCGCGCGTCCTCGTGCACGACGACCTCCTCGCCACGGGCGGCACGGCGCGGGCGCTCTGCTCGCTCGTCGAGCAGCTCGGCGGCACCGTGCTGGGCTGCTCCTTCCTCATCGAGCTGGCGTTCCTGTCCGGCCGCAGCGCGCTCGATGGCTACGACGTCCACGCGCTGCTGGAGTACGACGCGGAGTGAAGCTCGGCAGGGAGCGGGTCCTGCGCGTCGCGCCCGACGAGGTCTGGGCCGTCGTGGGCGACCCGGGGCAGCTCGGGCGCTGGTGGCCACGCGTGGAGCGCGTCGAGTCGCTCGACGCCGCGGGCTTCACCGAGGTCTACCGCACGAAGGACGGCAAGCCCGTGCGCGCGGACTTCCGCATCGCCGCGCTCGAGGACGAGCGCGAGCTCCGCGTCGTCCAGCAGCTCGAGGGCACGCCGTTCGCCCGCGTGTTCTCCAAGGCGTCGAAGCGGATCCTGCTCGAGCCGGCCGACGGTGGCACGAGAGTGCGCCTCGAGCTCGACCAGTCGCCGGCGGGCATGGCCCGCTTCGGCGGCTTCATGGTCAAGGGCGCGATGCGCAAGCAGCTCGACGACGGGCTCGACGCCCTCGCCCGGCTGCTCGCGCCGGCCTAGCCTCAGCCCAGCTTGATCCCGCCGCGCAGGACGACGCGGCCCGGCGTGTTCAGGTTCTTGTCCGCCTGCTTCGTCACGACGACGTTGCGGAAGCCGCTCGCCCCCTCGGGAAGCGACTGGATCGCGCCCGCGAGCCGCTTGCTCGTGCGGTCGTAGGCGGCGAACCCGAGCGGGAGCGCCTCCTGGCGGGAGTTGTAGAGCCAGACGCCGTAGAGGTCGCTCTGCGGGAGCCCCTCGGCCTGGAGCGCGAGGCCGCCCTCGGAGATGAGCGCGAAGCCGAGCGCCTCGCCGCCCTGGCCCGCGGGCGGGTTCAGGTTGATCTGCTGCTGCGGGAAGCCGGCGGCGCCCGCGCCCGTGGTGCCCGTGGCGCCGTCGGTCGCGGTGGTCGGCGTGCTCGAGGCCTGGCTGGCCGGGTCGTCGTCGCCGCCGCGCACGAGCAGGAGGACGAGGAGGCCGACGACCGCGCCGACCGCGAGGAGGACGAGCACGCCCCCGAGCCTCGAGGAGCGCTCGTCGCGCTCGCGCGCCGCGGTGCGCTCGTCGAGCGCGTCGAAGGCCTCGGCGACCTCGGTGGGCTCCGCGGGGATGTCCGGCAGCGCGTCGCCGCCGATCGGACGGAGCTCCCCGGCGACCCGGCGCGCCCACGCGCGGCCGGGGGCGGAGCCCTCGAGGAACTCGCGGGTGCGCGCACGCTGGGAGGCGGTCTGCTGCAGCAGGAGGTGGTCGGCGAGCTCGTCCTGGCGCTCGGAGCTGAGCGTCCCGCCCGTGCCGGGCGCGTCCGCGCCGAGGGCGTCGAGCGCGTCGAGCGCGCGCTCACGGACATTGCCCGCGTCGAGGCGCAGCAGCCCGGCGATGTCCTCGTAGGTCTTGCCCTGCTTCAGCAGGAGCTGGAGGACGGCCTTCTGGTCTGGGGCGAGCTCGTCGAATGCAGGCATCGGCCCGGCAGCCTAACGAGCCCTTCGGCGCCGGGGCTGCACCACCTTCTAGGGTCCGGCCCATGGAACCGGAATGGGTCGTCGCCCCCGAGAAGAGCTTCGACGGGCTGTACGGCCTGGAGGTCCTGTCCGTCACCGACGAGGAGGCGCGCGCGCAGGTCGTCGTCGGCGACCACGTCAAGCAGCCCATGGGGCTCGTGCACGGCGGCGTCTACGCGTCCATCGCCGAGTCCCTGACCTCGCAGGCGACCGCGCGCGGCGTGATGGGGGACGGCATGAGCGCCCAGGGGCTCTCGAACCAGACGAGCTTCCTGCGCCCGATCTTCGAGGGGACGATCCACGCGGTCGCCCGGCGGCGGCACCGGGGCCGGACCACCTGGGTGTGGGAGGTCGACATCACCGACGACGCGGGCCGCCTCTGCGCGATGGTCCGCATGACGATCGCCGTCCGGCCGATCCCGGCGTAGGGAGCGCGCCCGGGGGGTAGTTCCCCGGCGTTCCCGATCAAGGAGTCCCCTCATGGGCGATGGAGCTGCAGACGACGCGAAGGGCCGCCTCAAGGAGGCCGGCGGAGCGCTCACGGGCGACGACGACCTCAAGCGCGAGGGCAAGGTCGACCAGGGCGTCGGCACCGTCAAGGACAAGGTCGGCGACGCCGGCGACAAGGTGAAGGACGTCCTCGGCAAGGACTGAGCCACCGGCCCCGGCGTCCGGCTGCGCGCCCGCCCAGGGCTCGCCGGGCGCCGGGGTGGCTCACCCGCCGTAGCGGTTGACGATCGGCAGGCGCCGGTCGCGGCCGAAGGCCCGCGGGGTGATCTTGATGCCGGGCGGCATCTGGCGCCGCTTGTACTCCGCCAGGTCGACGAGCCGGATCACGCGCTCGACGTCCGCCGCCGGGAGGCCCAGCGCGACGAGCTGGTCGCGCCCCAGGTCCTCCTCGACGTAGCCCTCGAGGATCGGGTCGAGCACGTCGTAGGGCGGCAGCGAGTCGTCGTCGCGCTGCTCGTGGCGGAGCTCCGCGCTCGGCGGGCGTGTGACGATCTCCTCCGGGACGGGGTTCTGCGGATCGCGGTGCGCGCGGTGCTCGACCAGGCGGTACACGAGCGTCTTCGGCACGTCCTTGATGACCGCGAACCCGCCCGCGGAGTCGCCGTAGAGCGTGGAGTACCCCGTGCTCATCTCGGACTTGTTGCCGCACGTGAGCACAAGCCAGCCGAACTTGTTCGACAGGGCCATGAGCAGGTTGCCGCGGATCCGGGCCTGGAGGTTCTCCTCCGTGAGGTCCGCGTCGCGGCTCGCGAACGTCTCCGCCAGCACCGCGTCGAAGGCGTCCATGGGCTCCGCGATGGGGAGCGTCAGGAGCTCGCAGCCGAGGTTCTCGGCGAGCCGCTCGGCGTCCGAGCGGGTGCCCGCGCTGGAGTAGCGCGAGGGCATCGTCACGGGCTTCACGCGGTCCGCGCCGAGCGCGTCCACGGCCACGAGCGCCACCAGGGCGGAGTCGATGCCGCCCGAGAGGCCGAAGGTGACCTGGCCGAAGCCGTTCTTCTCGACGTAGTCGCGGGTGCCGAGCACGAGCGCGGCGTACACCTCGGAGAGCTCCTCGAGCGGCTCGAAGAGCTCGCCGCCGACGCGGTGCTCCGGCGACGGCGAGGTGATCGTGGCCCCGGTGCGGATCGGCGGGAGGTGCGTGACGCGCGGGCGCTCCACGCGCAGGGTCGCGCGCGGGCGCGAGTCCTTCAGCCGCGCGGCGGCGGGGGCGTCCGTGTCCACGTCGCACACGAGGAGGTGCTCGGCCATCTGCGGCGCGCGCGCGATGGGCCGGCCGCGGTGGTCGAGGACGACGCTCGAGCCGTCGAAGACGAGCTCGTCCTGGCCGCCGACGAGCGCGCAGAACGCCACCGCGCAGAGGGAGTCGCGGGCGCGCTGGGCGAGCATGCGCTCCCGCTGCATGGCCTTCCCGGCGCTGAACGGCGAGGCGCTGAGGTTGACGACCAGGCGCGCGCCCGCGAGCGCCTCCTCGGTGAGCGGGGCGCCCGGGACCCAGATGTCCTCGCAGATCGTGATGCCGACGGGCACGCCGTCGACCTCGACGACCATGGGCTCCGTGCCGCTCTGGAAGTAGCGGAGCTCGTCGAAGACGCCGTAGTTCGGGAGCCGCAGCTTGCGGTAGACCCCGACGACCTCGCCGCCCGAGCAGACGGCCGCGGCGTTGTACACGTCGTCGTCGCGCTCGGGGAAGCCGATGACGGCGGCGATCCCGTCCGTGAGCGCCGCCAGACGGTCGACGGCCGCGCGCGCGGCCGCGAGGAAGTGCTCCTTGAAGAGCAGGTCCTCCGGGGGGTAGCCCGTGATCGCGAGCTCGGGGAAGAGGACGAGCTGCGCGCCCGCCTCCTTCGCGGCGGCGATCGCGTCGGCGATCTTCCGCTCGTTGCCGGGCAGGTCGCCGACGGTGGCGTTGAGCTGGGCGAGGGCGAGGCGCACGCCCGGCATTCCAGCAGGTGCGCCTAGGTGCCGCGGGCGAGCCAGTACTCGACGAACGCGGTGAGCGCGGGGTCCGCGGCCGTCTCCGCGCGGAACTGGTGGCGGTAGGCGACCGCCACGATCCCGCCGCGGCCCGGGCCCTCCTGGACGATGACGGCCTGCCCGGCGCGGGTGAGCGCCGGGGTCGCCTCGCCGCCCGCGAGCTTCCGGGCGAGCGCGCGCGCCTCCGCGACGCGGCCCCGGCCGGCGAGGAGGATGACGTTCCCGGCCTTCAGGACCTCGCTCCGCCGGCCGTCCTGCGCCGGGACCTCCATGCCGGGCGGCGGCGCCGTCCGCGTCGTCGATGCGTCACGGCCGCCGAGCAGCGAGACGACCACCGAGGCGACGAGCGCCGCGCCGAGGACGGCGGCGGCGAGGGTCGTCAGGCGGGCGCTCAGGAGGCGACGGGGGTCGGGGCGGTCCGCGGCGCCGGGGCGGCACCA
>JAOPZO010000232.1 GCA_025964065.1 Solirubrobacterales bacterium
CGACCGGCCCGGGCTGCGCGCGGCCGCGTTCGCGGTGGAGGCCGCGCCCGAGGGCGCGCGGCTCACGGTGCGCTCGATGCTCGACGGGCGCCGCCGGGGCGACGGCTTCGAGCCGTTCACCCCGAGCCTCGCGGAGGAGGTCCCCGAGGGGGCCCTCGCCTACTTCGGCCTCGCGGGGCTCTCCTCGGCGACCACGCGCCTGCTCGGCGCGACGGGCACGGGCGGCGTCACCGCGCTCGGCCCGCTGCTCGAGCGCGCCCGCAGGGAGCTCTCGGCGCAGTCGGGCGGCCGGCTCGACCGGGACCTGCTGGCGCTCTTCCGCCGCGAGGTGGGCGTCTCGATCACCGCCGCGCTGCCGGCGCCGATCCTCACCCTCACCGCCCGGACCGACGACGAGGCCGCGACCCGCCGCACCCTGCAGCGCCTGCAGGCCCCGCTCGCGAAGGTCCTCGGCGCCCCAGGGCAGCCCGCGCCGGCCTGGCAGCGGGAGGGCCGGGACTTCCGGCTCACGCCCGCGGAGGGCATCGAGATCCACTACGGCGTCTTCGACGGGAAGCTCGTCCTGTCCACGAAGCGGGCCGGGATCGAGGCCGCACGGAGCTCCGCCGGCCGCCTCGCCGGCGATCCGCTGTACCGCTCCGCGCTGGGCGGAGGACCGTCCGAGCCGGTCACGTCGCTAGTGTTCCTGGACTTCAGCCAGCTGCTGCGGCTGGGCGAGCAGACGGGGCTCAACGACAGCTCGGCGTATCTGGCGGTGAAAGACGACCTCCAGCGCGTGCGTGCCGTCGGCTCCCGCTCGACCAGCGACGGCAGGCACTCAACCGCGGAGCTCCTCCTCACCATCCCATGACGCCGCTCAACGACAACGAGTACCTCTTCACGTCCGAGTCCGTGACGGAAGGCCACCCCGACAAGGTCGCCGACCAGATCTCGGACACGATCCTCGACGCCATCCTGGCCGAGGACCCCTACGGCCGCGTCGCCTGCGAGACGCTGGTGAACACCGGGCTCGTCGTCGTCTCCGGCGAGATCACCACGACGACCTACGTCGACATCCCGACGCTCGTCCGCGCGAAGATCGTCGAGATCGGCTACGACCGCGGCGAGCTCGGCTTCGACGGCGAGGCCGTCGCGGTGATGTCCGCGATCGACAAGCAGTCGCCGGACATCGCCCAGGGCGTCGACACCGCCCTCGAGGTCCGCGAGCAGTCCGACGAGGACAAGATCAACCTCGCCGGCGCGGGCGACCAGGGGATGATGTTCGGGTACGCCTCGAACGAGACCCCCGAGCTCATGCCGCTCCCGATCTCCCTGGCCCACCGCCTGGCGGAGCGCCTCGCCGCCGTGCGCAAGGACAAGACGCTCGGCTACCTGCGTCCCGACGGCAAGACCCAGGTCACCGTCCGCTACGTCGACGGCAAGCCCGTCGAGGTCGTGAAGGTCCTCATCTCCACCCAGCACGACCCGGGCGTCGAGACCTCGCAGATCCGCGCGGACCTGTGGCGCGACGTCGTCGTGCCGACCATCCCGGCGGAGCTCTACGACGAGGGCAAGCTCAACACGGTCGAGAACTACTACGTGAACCCGACCGGGATCTTCGTCATCGGTGGCCCCGTCGGCGACGCGGGCCTCACGGGCCGCAAGATCATCGTCGACACCTACGGCGGCATGGCCCGCCACGGCGGCGGCGCGTTCTCGGGCAAGGACCCGTCGAAGGTCGACCGCTCGGCCGCCTACGCGGCGCGCTGGGTCGCGAAGAACCTCGTCGCCGCCGGCCTGGCCGACCGCTGCGAGGTGCAGGTCGCGTACGCGATCGGCGTCGCGCACCCGGTCTCGGTCATGGTCGAGACGTTCGGCACGGAGAAGATCGCCCGCGGGCGCATCGCCGAGCTGGTCTCCGAGCACTTCGACCTGCGCCCGGGCGCGTTCCGCGAGGAGCTCCAGCTCCACCGACCGATCTACGCCAAGACGGCCGCCTACGGCCACTTCGGGCGCGAGCTCCCCGAGTTCCTCTGGGAGCAGACGAACAAGGCCGACGCGCTCCGCGCCGCCGCCGGCCTCGAGGCCGCCGCGGTCTAGCCCCTCCCGCGGCAGGAGCGGCGCCCCTCGCGGCGCCGCTCCGCGCCGCACCCACGCCCCCGGGCGGAAGGATGAGGGCTGCACCCTGGTGCGACCGGGGACCGCCACTAGAGTCAGCGGCCTTGCCCGGGGTGGTCAAAGTCGAGCCGATCACGACCGCCCGCGCCCTGCGTGGCCCGTTCGACTACATCGCGCCGGAGGGCGCCGTGGTGGGCACCCGGCTCATCGTCCCGTTCGGCCGCCGCGACGTCCCCGGGGTCGTCACGGGCCTCGCACCGGACTCCGAGCACGAGCTCGTCGCGCCGCGGCGCGTGCTCGACCCGCCGCTTCCGCGCGACCTCGTCGAGCTCGCGTTCTGGCTCGCCGACGAGTACTGCTCGACCCCTGCGCGGGCGCTCGCGCTCCTGGCGCCGCACCCCGGCGCGCGGGCGAAGACGGCGCTCCACGCCGAGCCGGTCGGATTCGAGGAGGAGCCGCGCCTGACCGACGCGCAGCGCGCGCTCCTCGACAGCCTGCCGCGCTTCTGCGGCCCGGACACCGCGGCGCTCCGGCGCCTCGAGTCCCGCGGCCTCGTGCGGATCGCGCCCCGCGTCGTGCGGCGCGCCCCCGTCCACGTCAGCGT
>JAOPZO010000246.1 GCA_025964065.1 Solirubrobacterales bacterium
CGCGGCGACGGCGGCGACCGAGCGCGGGTCGAAGAGCACGGCGGCGCCGGCGGCGGTCTCGGGGAGGGCGGTCGCGTCGGCGCAGGCGACGGGGGTCCCGCGGACCATGGCCTCCGCGACCACGAGCCCGAAGCCCTCGTAGAGCGAGGGGTGGACGAGCACGTCGGCGCCGCGCATGAGCGCGTCGAGGCGCGCGTCGTCGACGAAGCCCGTGGCCTCGACGCCGGGCGGGAGCTCCCGGCCGGGCTCCCCGAGGCCCGCGAGCACGAGCCGATGACCGGTTCGGAGCGTGCCGAACGCCTCGACGAGCCGGGCGAGGTTCTTCTTCCCGCGGAGGTCCCCGACCGCCAGGAGATACGGGCCTCGGTCAGGCAGCGGCGCGTCGGTGACCGGCAGCCCGGGGGCGTTCGGGATGACCCGGACCTTCTCGCGGGCGATGCCGTAGCGGGCGACGACGTCGTCCGCCGTGAACTGCGAGACGCAGATCACGCGTTCCGCCGAGCGGGCCGCGCGGGGGGTGATCATGCGGTACTTCGCGCCGGTCCTCCGCGAGAAGTCCTCGGGGTGCACCTCGAACGCGAGGTCGTGGATCGTCACGACCCCGGGGCAGTGGCGGCGGAGCGGCAGGAAGCAGTTCGGCGCGTGCAGGAGGCTCGCGCGGTCCCGCCGCGCACGGAGCGGGAAGGCGACCTGCTCCCACAGCGCCTCGGGCCCGCGACCCGGCTCCGAATACCGGAGCGTCGGGACGGTCAGATGCTCCAGGAGGTGCCGCGAGTACCGCCCCCAGCCCCGGACGGGCTCGGCGTAGGCGTCCCGCGCATCGATGGCGACGTTCCACATTGCGCTCCGGACCCTACGTGCGCCATCATCCGCGGGGGGAAGGGGCAAGCGACTCCGGCAGGGAGGCGTAGGGTCAACATGGTGGTGATCGATGACGCGGCCCGTGTGGCCGAGCATCAGGACGAGGTGTGCGCGGCGAACTCCAGGATCTTCGAGATCCCGGTCGACCTCGCCCGCCCGGCGGATCTCCTCCGGCGCATCACCGGGTGGGTCGGCGACGGCCAGGGGGCCCGGCGCGTCATGTACGTCAACGCGCACGTCCTGAACCAGTCCCAGGAGAAGCCCGCGCTGCGCGGCGCGCTCCAGTCCGCCGACCTCGTCTACTGCGACGGCTACGGCGTCCGCCTCGCGGCGAAGTCGCTCGACGTCGAGATCCCGCACCGCATGACGGGCGCCGACTGGGTCTGGGACCTCGCCGCGCTGTGCGCGGCCGCCGACCAGTCCGTCTACCTCCTCGGCTCCGAGCCCGGCGTCACGCAGAACGCGGCGGAGCGCCTGCAGAAGGCGTACCCCGGCCTGCGGATCGCGGGCCACCACCACGGGTACTTCGAGCTCGGGTCGGCCCACGACGAGCGGGTCATCGAGGACATCAACGCCCGGCGCCCGGACATCGTCCTGGTGGGCATGGGCTCGCCGAAGCAGGAGCTGTGGGTGCAGCGCAACGCGCACCGGCTCGACACGGACGTGCTCTGGACGGTCGGGGCGCTCTTCGACTACGTCTCGGGCCGCGTGCCGCGCGCGCCGGCCTGGTTGGCGGACAATGGCCTGGAATGGATCTTCCGACTCGCGATCGAGCCGAACCGGATGTGGCGCCGGTACCTGCTGGGCAACCCGGTCTTCGTGCGGCGCGTGATGGCGCAGGCGCGCCGCCACCACCCGGTGGCCTGAGCCCGCGGCGCCGCCGGGCGCTCTCGCTCGGCCTGGCGTTCCTCACGGCGCTCGCGGCGCTCGACTTCGCACAGGATCTCGGCGTGGTGGGGCGCGGGGCGGTCGTGCCGCTCGCGCGGGCCGGCGCGGCGACGGTCCTGCTGTTCCTCGTCACGGGCCTCGGGCTGACCCGGCTGGGCCTCCCCGAGGGGCTGCGGCGCCACGAGGCGCTGTGGGTGCTTCCCGTCGGCGCGTGCGCGACGGGCCTGGCGATGACCGTCCTCGGCTTCCTGGCGGTGCCGTTCGACGTGAACCTCGCGCTCGTGCTGGTCGCGGGCGCGGTGCTCGCGGTGGTCGCCCTGCGGCGCCGGCCCCTGCAGGGACGTGGCGCGGCGCTCGCGCAGGGGCGGCGGCTCGGGTGGCCCGTGTGGGTCGCGGGGCTCGTCATCGTGGTGGCGCTCGTGCCGCTCTTCCGCGCGGGCTTCGCGACCGTCGAGGGCCAGGGGCAGGACGCGCACCTCGCGGTCGGCTCGGCGATGTTCCTGCAGGAGAACTACCCGACGGCCGTGAACCCGGACGGCCCGGTCGACCAGATGCCGCTCGTGTGGCGTTCCAAGCAGCCGATCTACTACGCGCTCGGAGGCGCCGCGCGGCTCAGCGGGCTCGAGGTGTTCGAGACGATCTCGACGGTCGCCGCGGTGCTGCTCGGGATGGCCGCGTGCGGATTCTTCCTCTTCGTCCGCGAGCTGCTGGGGGCGCCGCGCTGGGCGGCGATCGCCGCGATGGGGCTCGTCGGGCTGGACCGGATGGTGCTCCACACCGTGATGCACCCGTACTTCAACCAGACGTGGGGGTTCATGGCGCTGCCCTTCGCGTTCGTGCTCTCGTGGTGGCTCGTGCGGGAACGGACGCGCGGGGGGATCGCGCTGCTCGTGATGTTCATGGCGGTGCTCGCGTTCGCGTACCCGCTCGCGCTGCCGATCCCGCTCGTGCCCTTCGTCGTCGTGCTGTGGCCGCACCGCCGGCGCGTGCGGGAGGTGCGGCGGCTCTACCGGGGGCGCCGCAGCCTGCTGTGGCTCGTGCCGCTCGGGCTCGTCTTCGCGGTCCCGGTGCTCGGGGTGCTCGAGAAGATGGCCTCGGCCGCGAGCATCGTCATCGACCTGAACCGCGGCCTCGAGAACTGGGGTGGCGATCTCTCCACGTGGTTCCCGGAGCCGTTCTTCTTCGGCCTCGAGACCTACGAGCTGCTCGCGCTCGCGGCGATCCCCGGGGCGCTCGGGATCCGCCGCGCGCTGGCCGACCACCCCGCCGCGCTGCGCAGGGGCCTCTACGGGCTCTTCGCGTTCACGGCCTTCTTCACCGTGTGGTTCCGGCTGCGCGATCACGGCTGGTACTTCCACTTCAAGATCCTCGCGTTCGTCGCGCCCGTGATGCTCGCGACCGCCGTTGCGGGCTTCGCGCGGGCGCGGCGCCCGGTGCTCGGGATGCTCGCGGTGGCGGTGCTCGTGTTCGCCGCGGGCGGCTCGGCGCGGCTCGAGGTCGGCTCGACCTTCGACCAGCTGCCGCGCTTCGTGCTCGAACTGCGCGACGTCGACGCGGCGCTCCCGCCCGGCCGCTCCGTGCGGCTCGACATCGACCCGCAGGAGCAGAACTGGACGGCCTTCTGGATGCACGGGCAGCCGCTCTGCTCCGAGCGGCCGCTGCTCGGGACGAGCTACCCGCACGTCCCGATCTCCCGCAAGGCGGACTTCATCCTCACGAAGGACGACGCGCCGCGGCCCGCCGACGCGGGCGCCGAGGTGATGCGGATCCAGGCCTACGTGCTCTACCGCCAGAAGCCGGGGGTCCCGGGCCGCGCGAACTGCTCGCAGCGGATGGTGCAGACGATCGAGAAGGTGACGACGTAGGGGCGGGGTGGGGCGCCGCCTTCTCGCCAGGCGCGACGGTCCATCGCGGTTCGCGAGAGGGCCGACCTGGAGCGACAGACACCACATCGGCCCCCTCGACACACCCCGGAGCCCGCGACCGCGCTCAGCCCTCCAGCAGCGCCCGCAGCTGCGAGGCCACCGGCCCGCGCGCGAAGTGCGCCACGCGCGCGACGCCTCGCTCGCGCAGCGTCGCGCGGAGTGCCGGCTCCTCGAGCGCCACACGGCAGAGCTCGGCGACCACGGCGAGGTCGCGGTCGCCGGCCAGGAGCGCCGCCTCGCCTGCGACCTCCGGGATCCCGCCCACGGGCCGCGCGATGACCGGCACGCCGACGTGGAACGCCTCGAGCAGCGGGATGCAGAACCCCTCGTGCTCGGAGAGGCAGACGAAGAGCGCGGCGGCGCGGTACTCCGTCGCGAGCTCCTCGGCCGACAGCCCGGCGAGGAAGCGCACCGCGCCTGGTGCGAGCGCGTCCGCCAGGCCACGCAGCTCCTCGAGGTACCACGGCTTCATCGGCTCGCCGACGAGCGTCAAGGTCGCGTCCGGGACCCCGTTCCCGCGGAGGTGAGCGACGAGGCGGATGAGCTCGTCCTGGCGCTTGTGCGGCGTGAGCCGCCCCACGAAGAGGAGCCCCGCGCCGCCGGGCTCCGCCATCCGCGGCGCGCCGAGGCCCGCCGGGTCGAAGAGGATCGGGACGACCCGGTCCGAGCCGAGCTCCGCCGCGTTGTAGGCGCTCACGCCCGCGACGACCTCGCAGCGCGCCGCGTACTCCCCCATCTGCTGGCGGCCGAGCGCGCACTGGATCGCGATCCGCGGCTCGTACTCCCAGAACCACCGCGCCGGCGTGACGTTGTGCGAGAGCAGGACCTTCCGCTCGGGGCGGTCGAGGACGGCGCGCAGCTTCGGCGCGTAGGCGGAGTAGTGGATGAGCAGCGTGTCGCCGGCGGACGGCGCCAGCGACCCGAGCGGCTTGAACGTGCTCCCGACCCGTGGGTCGATCCCGGCCGCGACGTCGCTGCCACCCCAGCCCCACTCGTCGAACAGCGAGCGGAACGCGCGAGCCTGGTTCGAGACGGCGTCGAACGGGCCCGCGCCGCTCAGGACCTGGTGGATCCTCACCGCTGCTCGCGCTCGGCCTCGAGCCGCGCGATGCGGTCCTCGAGCTCCGCGACGTGGACGAGCAGGTGCATGTTGAAGCGCGTCTGCTCCGCCGTGAGCTCCCCGTGGTACTGGCGCAGCACGTGCAGCAGCCCGCGCTTGAACCACGTGATCGGTGCGCCGAGGCGGCGCGTGGAGCGCATGGTCGACTCGTCGGGCTCGAGCACCGCCCACTCCATGAGCCGATCCGTGCCGATGCGGTCGCGCGGGGCGATCGTCATGCCGCCGAGGTCGGGGTAGCCGCCGGCCGCGCGCGCCGCGGCCGCCCGCGCCCGCGCCCGCTCGAGCGCGTCTG
>JAOPZO010000261.1 GCA_025964065.1 Solirubrobacterales bacterium
TCGTCGGCGCCGCCGGCCCACACGGGGTCCGTCGCCCCCGCGACGCGCGGCCGGTCCGGGGCGTGCTCGACGCCGGCGCCGAAGCGCGTCCACGGGCTCCAGCGACCGCCGGCACGGCGCACGCGGACCTCGACGCCCGCGTCGGCGAGGCCGCGGCCACGGAGGCCGAGGAGGTCGAAGCGGCGGGGCGCCTTCAGCGTGCCGGTGGTGCGGCCGCCACCGCGGGTCCAGGCGGCGTGCGGGACGTCGAGGCCGAAGGAGCGGGACGCCGCTGCGGAGGCGGCCCAGCCGTCGGCGGGGGCGCGCACGAGGGTCCCGAGGCCCGCGGCCGCCCCGAGCGCGAGCGCGCTGCGGCGGGTCACGGTGGTGGGCACCGCCTCCAAGGTAGGCGCTCCCGCGCCGGTCGCAAGCGGTGCATGGCGTCGTGCCGGCATCCCCATTCCCAACGCGCTTCGGCACGGAGGGTTGCGGCCCTGGGTCCTGCAAGCGGTCCTGCGGGCGCGTCGGCGGGCGCCCCCGCCCGCTCAGACGGTGACGACGTCGCCCGTGCGGGCGTCGCCGGCGGGCACGGCGCAGACCTCGTCTGCGGCGAGCCAGCGGCGGCCGTAGTCGCGCATGCCGTCGATGATCGGCAGGAGCGCGAGCCCCTTCTCCGTCAGCGCGTACTCCACGCGGGGCGGCACCTCGCCGAAGGTCTGCCGCTCGACGATGCCCTCCTCCTCGAGGGCCCGGAGGCGCAGGGAGAGCGTGCGCGGGGAGATCCCGGCGAGGGAGCGCTCGAGCTCGCAGAACCGCGAGGTGCCCGCGGCGAGATCGCGCACGAGCAGGAGGGTCCACTTGCCGCACACGACGTCGGCGGTCAGGCAGACGGGACAGGTCTCATCGACGGGCATTCCGCCTAAGACTTTACCAAGTGAAGCGCCCGTGTCAGCCCTTGAGCAGGCCGCCGAGCCCGCCCTGCGCCGCCCCCGTGGCCGGCGGCACCGGCCGCCCCTCCGAGGGCTGGACGAGCACCCAGCCCGTGCCGCCGAACGCCATCTGCACCGACTCGCCCGAGCCGCCGCGGAGCATGCTCCTCATCCCGCCCGAGTCGACCTTGATCGAGGTCGTGACCCCGGAGGACCACGTGATCGCCGCCTGCGGGTCCGCGAACGTCGGCGCGGAGCCCACGTCGAGGCGGACGGGCGGCCCGTCGGAGAGGATCGCGACCGCGCCCGTGCCCTGCAGCGCCGTGTTGTAGAGCCCGCCGCCCATCATCGCGCTGGCGCCCTGCATGCGCTCGATGGACCAGTCGATGCCCGCGTCGAACGCGAGGAGGTTCGCCCCGTTGACCGTCACCTTGTCGTCCTGGAGGTGCAGGACGTGGATCTCCTGGGCGGTCTCCGCCAGGAACACCTCGCCGGTCCCGGACACCTTCATGAGCGACTGCCCCTCCCCCGTCGCCGCCTTCTTGATCATCCGGCCGAGCCCGCCCGCACCCGCGTGCTCGAACCGCACGTCGCCCTGGTAGGCGACCATCGAGCCGAGCTTCGCCTGGATCGTCACGTCCCGCAGCGAGACCCGCAGGAGCTTGGCGTTCTGCAGGCTGAAGGCCTCGGTGGAGGTCGTCTCGTCGAACTGGGTGAGGGCGTCGTCCATGCGCCGGAGCCTCGCCGACGCGCGTCACCGGCGCAAGCGCCCGGGACCCGGGCGGTGCTGAGGAACCTCAGCGCAGCGAGGAGGCGGCCGTGACGGGCTTCGCCCGGCCGTTCTCGGCCTGAGTGAGGTCGTCCATGGTCGTGCCGCGGCGACCGTCCGCGGCGACGAGGAGCTTGAAGTCGTGCGGGGAGCTCGCGGCGGCCATGGCCTGCTCCATGGAGACGCGGCCGGCCTTGAAGTGGCCGAAGAGCGCCTGGTCGAAGGTCTGCATCCCGTAGTAGCCGCCGTCGGCGATGACCTCGTTGAGCTGCCCGGTCTGCTGCGGGTCCATGATCATGTCGCGGACGCGGCCCGTCATCCGGAGCACCTCGCAGACCGCGACGCGCCCGCGCCCGTCCGCCGCGGGGACGAGCCGCTGGGAGACCGCGCCCTTGAGCGTCCCGGCGAGCATCGCGCGCACCTGCTGGTGCATGTGCGGCGGGAAGAAGTCGATGAGGCGGTTGACGGTCTCGGCCGCGTCCACCGTGTGGACCGTGGAGAAGACGAGGTGCCCGGTCTCCGCGGCGGAGAGCGCGGTGTGGACGGTCTCCTCGTCGCGCATCTCGCCGATCAGGATGACGTCGGGGTCCTGGCGCAGCACGCGGCGCAGCGAGGACTTGAAGCTCGCGGTGTCCTGCCCGACCTCGCGCTGGTTGATCGCGGAGCGCTTGTCCTCGTGGAGGAACTCGATCGGATCCTCGATCGTCATGACGTGCTTCGCCATGGTCGTGTTGATGTGGTCGATCATCGCGGCGAGCGTCGTCGACTTGCCCGAGCCGGTCGTGCCCGTGAGCAGCACGATGCCGCGCTCCTCCTCGGCGAGCTCGCGGATGACGGGCGGGAGGTCGAGCTCGTCGATCGTCTTGATCGAGACGGGGATGGCCCGGATGACGAGCGAGGCCCAGCCGCGCTGGCGGAAGGCGTTGACGCGGAAGCGGGCGACGCCGGCGATCGCGTAGGAGAGGTCGACCTCGCCGTCGCGGCGCCACTCCTCGAGCTTCGCCCGGTCGTCCCCGAGCATGTGGGCGACGGCCGCCTCGGTGTCCGCGTCCTCGAGCACGTCGAACTGCGGGCAGGGCTGCAGCTCGCCGTCCACGCGGATGAGCGGGCGGTTCGGGACCTTCAGGTGGAGGTCCGAGCCCCCGGCGGAGACCAGGTGGCGCAGGGCGGCGTCGACGTCGAGCACGCTGCCCGCATCGGCCGGGGCGCCGCCCGGCTTGAGCCGGGCGGGCCCGCCTGGACGGGACGGCGCGCCCGTGGCCCCCTGCCGCTCCTCGTCCGCGAGCCCTCCGCCTGCACGAGCGGCGCAACGGCACCACCTCGCTGCGAAGGGCATCACCCGGCCGTACGCCCACGAGCGCTCGGGCGGCACGACGACGCGGCCGAACGCTCGGCCGCCCGCACTCGACCAGGGCACCCGGCTGCGGGCCACGCGCACGGTGCGCGTGGCGGGCCGGGGCCCGGGGCGACTCTCACGGAGTCCTCACCCATGGCGGGCGTGTCATGGGTGAGGATCCGGGTCGTGGTCGGCATCGGGTCCGGCCCCCTGAAGGAGCCCTTCATGCCGCTCGCCCGCCGCGCCCTCACGTCCGTCCTCACCGCCGGCACCGTCGCCCTCGCCGGCCTCGCCGCGGCCGGTCCTGCGCAGGCCGCCGATTCGGTGAAGCTCTGCACGGACGACGGGTACAAGGGCAAGTGCCTGACCCGCACGAGCTACGACTCGAACTTCTACAACGACGTCTACTGCACCAGGTCCAACCGCGACGTCGCCAAGCCCTTGGACTGCACCTGGCGAGACGGCGGCGCCTCGCGCTTCGAGGACAAGGTCTCGAGCGTCTCCAACCGGACGTCGCGCTGGTGGAAGCTTTACGAGGACCGGAGCTACGGCGGTTACGTCCTCTGCCTGCGGCCCGGGGGCTACGACGCGAACCTCGGCGACAACACGCCGCAGGAGGACGACATCTCCAGCGTGAAGATCCAGGGCCAGGGCCAGCCGACGGGCTGCGACCAGCTCATCGGCTAGCGGTCGCGCCGGCGCCCGCGTCACCCCGACGCGGGCGCCGGTCCGGCCTACTGCACGGTCTCGGCCTGCTCGTCGACCACTCGCGCGTCGACGCCCGCGATCCGGTTCGCGGCGGCCACCTCGTGCGCGCCCTCGGGAATCATCGGGCCGTCGCCGGCGGGGTCGAGCACGTCGGCCTCGAACCACTTGAAGTCGCCGCCGAGCACCTTCTGGGCGCTCGCGTACTGGGCGGCGTCGTCGTTCGAGAACAGCTCGGAGAAGAGCACCTCCGCGCGGCCGCGGGCCTGCTTGCAGAACAGCTCGGCGAGCTCGAGAACGGACTCGCGGCGCTCCGGGTTCTTCTGCGCGAGGCTCTGCGCGTAGACCACCGCGCAGGAGATCGCGTAGAGCTCCGCGCCGATGTCGACGACCCGGCCGAGCAGGGCGCCCTTCTGCTCGAGCGAGGCCTGGTGGCGCCCCATGAGCCCGAAGGTGGAGCGCGCGAGCTTGCGCGAGGAGCGCTCGACGTACCGCATCTGCCCCGCGAGCGGCCCGAACTCGGAGAACGCGCCGGGCTTCTGGCCCTCGCCCGTCACGAGCGTCGGCAGCCAGGCCGCGTAGAACTTGCCGGCGCCGACCGCGGCCTTCGCCTTGTCCGCGAGCGCCGTCCTCGGGTCGAGGATGTCGCCGGCGACCGCGAGGTGCTCGTCGACCGCCTCGCGCGCGATGAGCAGGTGCATGATCTCCGTGGAGCCCTCGAAGATCCGGTTGATGCGCATGTCGCGCAGCATCTGCTCGGCCGGGACGGGCTTCTCGCCGCGGTTCTTCAGCGAGGCGGCGGTCTCGTAGGCGCGGCCGCCGCGAACCTGGACCATCGTGTCCACGGCCTGCCAGCCGAGCTCGGAGGCGTAGAGCTTCGCGAGCGCCGCCTCGATCCGGAAGTCGTTCGCCTTGTCGTCGGCCAGGCGGCTCGAGACGTCCACGAGCGCCTCGAGGCCGAACGCGGTGCCCGCGATGAACGCGATGTGCTGCGCGACGGGGTCGTGCTCGCCGACCGGGCGGCCCCACTGCTTGCGCTCCGAGGCCCACTCGCGCGAGATCTTCAGCGCGTGCTTCGTCGAGGCGGCCGCGATCGCGGGCAGCGACAGGCGCCCCGTGTTCAGGGTCGCGAGCGCGACCTTCAGGCCCTTGCCGAGGCCGCCGACGACGTTCTCCTTCGGGACCACCACGTCCTCGAAGGAGGTGAGCGAGTTCTCGATGCCGCGCAGGCCCATGAACTGGTTGCGCGCCTCGATCTGGATGCCGGGCGTGTCCGTCGGGACGATGAACGCGGTGATGCCGCCCTTCGACTTCTCGCTCGCGGGCACCACGGCCATGACGATCACGACGTCGGCGATGACGCCGTTCGTGGCCCAGAGCTTCACACCGGAGATGGCATAGCCGCTGCCGTCCGGGGTCGGGGTCGCCGCCGTGGTCATGCGTGCCGGGTCCGAGCCGACGTCGGGCTCCGTGAGCAGGAAGGCGGAGACGTGCGTCGTCGCGACCTTCGGGAGCCACTCGCGCTTCTGCTCCTCCGTGCCGAACATGCGCAGCGGCTCGGGCAGGCCGATGGACTGGTGGGCGCTCAGGAGCGTCGCCAGCGACGCGTGCCAGGTCCCCACGAGCGCGAGCGCCTTGTTGTAGTAGACCTGCGTGAGGCCGAGGCCGCCGTACTCCTCCGGGATCTTCATCCCGAGCGCGCCGAGCCCCTTGAGGCCGTCGATGACGTGCTCGGGGATCTTCGCGTCGGCCTCGATCCGGAGCGGGTCGACCTCCTCGACGAGGAACGCCTCGAGCCGCGCGAGGAACGCGTCGCCCTTGGCGACGACCTCGGGCGGGGACGGCGGCTGCGGGTGGATCAGCTCGGGCTTGAAGGCACCGAGGAAGAGGTTCTTGCCGAAGCTCGGCTTCGTCCAGTCCGCCTCGCGTGACGCCTCGGCGATCTGCTTGGACTCCTCGTACGTGGGGTTCGCGGCCATGGGGACGCCGGTACCCGGGCGCCCGGATACCGATGCCCGGCCCAGGGGAGCACTCGCGTTCGCGGAACCGCGATCTCCCGTCTAGGGTTCCGCCGCAATGAGCCGCTCCATCCTGCTGGCGCTGGTCGCCTGCCTCCTCTGCGCCACCGCCGCCTCGGCGCACCCCGAGCGCCCGACCTCGTTCCCGACCACGGACGCGGCCGTCCCGAAGTACCGCTCGCAGGGCCCCTCCAGGGTCGTCTGCAAGCCCGACTCGGGGACGCGCATCAAGAAGCTCTACAAGAAGGCGCCCAAGACGCTCAAGCGCCGCAGGGCGATCCTGAGGCGCTGCAAGTTCCGCCACATCCAGGCGGCCGTGGACGCGGCGAGGAACGGCGACCGCATCCTCATCCTGCCGGGCGTGTACCGCGAGGAGCCCTCCCGTGCCTTCCAGCACGACAAGCCCTCCTGCGGCGAGCTCGTCGACCCGGGCGACGGCCACGGCGCCCACGCGACGTACGCCTACCACCTGAAGTGCCCGAACTCCCGCAACCTCGTGTTCATCGGCGGCGACTCCGACGACGACGGCAGGTGCGACGCGAAGTGCAACCTCCAGGTGGAGGGCCTCGGCCGCAGGCCGAGCGACGTGCTCGTCGAGGGCGACCGCCTGAAGGAGGACGTCATCCGCGCCGATCGCGCCGACGGCATCTACATCAAGAACCTCCACGCCGACCAGGGCTCGTTCAACGCGATCGACGTCGTCGAGACCAACGGCTTCCGGCTCGGGGACCTCGAGGCCACCTGGAGCCAGAACTACGGCGTCCTCACCTTCACGG
Source organism: Solirubrobacterales bacterium (assembly GCA_025964065.1). Classification (GTDB taxonomy): domain Bacteria; phylum Actinomycetota; class Thermoleophilia; order Solirubrobacterales; family Solirubrobacteraceae; genus Paraconexibacter. The sequence goes on from JAOPZO010000261.1 coordinate 6,513, forward strand.
CGGACAACGGCCTCTACGAGGACATCGAGGCCTACGGCAACGGCGACTCGGGGATCTACCCCGGCTCCGGGCCCGAGAAGCACTGCAAGAGCTACGGCATCGAGATCCGCCGCGTGAACTCCCACGGCAACGTCCTGGGCTACTCCGGCACGGCGGGCAACGGCACGTTCGTACACGACTCGAACTTCTCGGACAACTCCGCGGGCATCTCGGACGACTCCTTCGCCTCCGGTCACCCGGGCATGCCCCAGGACTGCTCGAAGTGGGAGGGGAACAAGGTCAACTCGAACAACGTCAACTTCTTCGAGAAGGACAACCAGGAGTACTGCGCCCGCACGCCGTTCGAGAGACGCCCGCGTGAGCGCGTGTGCCCGCAGTTCCAGGTGCCGGTCGGCTCGGGCTTCATCCTCTACGGGGTCAACGACAACCTGATCCGGGACAACGAGATCACCGACAACTGGCGCTCGGGGATCCGGCTCTTCTACGTCCCCGCGGCCATCCGCGGCGAAATGGAGCCCGAGAAGCAGTTCGACACGTCGAACGGCAACAAGTTCACCGGGAACATGATGGGCATCCGCCGCGACGGCACCCGCGCGCCGAACGGCGTCGACGTCGTCTGGGACGAGCAGGGCGCACGCAACTGCTGGCAGGGGAACATGGGCCCCGGCGGGAAGCCCATCACCTCGGACCCCGCCGGGCTGCCGGCCTGCCCCGGCTCGATGGTGCAGCTGCCGGTGAACCCGGTGAAGGCGGCGCAGGAGGTCCCGTGCGCGACCTGGAACCCGGACACGAACCAGTTCCCGGTCGCCTGCACCTGGTTCACCACGCCGGCCAAGCCGAAGTGAGGCGGACGCTCTCGGCGGCGCTCGCCGCGCTCGCGGGCGGCGCCGCGGGCTGCGGCGGCGAG
>JAOPZO010000274.1 GCA_025964065.1 Solirubrobacterales bacterium
GCCCCGGAGGACCACGCCGCGCGGCACGTGTACCTTGGCGCGGCTGCGTCGCTGCGCCAGGACCTCGAGGGCGCCCAGTAGCTCCGGGGCGCCGGAGGGCTCCGGGCGCCGCGTATCCTGCGGCCCATGGCCATCGAGTACTCCGCGCGCGTCTCCCGGATCCCCGTCTACCCCGCCGCGGCGGGCTACGCGCTGCCCGAGGACGTCGCGCGCCTGGCCTCGAACGAGTCGCCCGACCCGCCGCTACCGCAGGTCATCGAGGCGGTCACCCGGGTACTCGGCGGCGTCAACCGCTACCCCGACCCGACGAACAGCAAGTTGCGGGCCGCGCTCTCGGACCGCTTCGGGGTGCCCGCGAGCCGCATCGCGATCGGCAACGGCTCCTGCGACATCCTGCTCGCCACGGGGGAGGCCCTGCTCGAGCCGGGCGCCGAGCTCGTGTACTCCTGGCCGAGCTTCTCGGTCTACCCGCAGCTCGAAGCCGCGAGCGGCGCCACCGGCATCCGCGTGCCGCTCAACGACCGCCACGAGCACGACCTCGACGCGATGGCGACGGAGATCACCGCCGCGACGCGCCTCGTGATCGTCTGCAACCCGAACAACCCGTCCTCGACCGCGATCCCGCTCGAGGACATCACCGCGTTCCTCGCGAAGGTCCCGCGGCACGTCGCCGTGCTGCTGGACGAGGCGTACTGCGAGTTCAACGTCCTCGACGACCCGGACGCCAGCGTCGAGCTCCTGAAGCGCCACCCGAACCTCGTGCTGCTGCGGACGTTCTCCAAGATCTACGGCCTCTGCGGCCTGCGGGTGGGCTACGCGCTCTGCGGCGACGAGCGCTTCGTCACCGCGGTCAACCAGGTCCGCCAGCCCTTCTTCTGCAGCGCCGCCGCGCAGGCCGCCGCCATCGAGGCGCTCAAGCACCAGGACGCGGTGACCGAGCGGGTGGAGCGCGCGATCGTCGCCCGGGTCGAGGTCGAGGCCGGCCTGAACGAGCTCGGGATCGTCCCTGCCGAGTCCCAGGCCAACTTCTGCTGGTTCGATCTCCCGGAGGACGCGGTCGAGGCCGACGTCGTCAGCGGGCTGGCGGAGCGCGGCGTGCTCGTCCGCGCCGGCACCGCGCTCGGGCGCGAGGGCGCCCTGCGCGTCACCTACGGCACCCCGCAGCAGAACGACCGCTTCCTGGCCGCCCTCCGCGGAGTGCTCGACCTGTAGCTCAGCGCCCCGTCCAGAAGGACGTCCTCATCGCCGAGCCGCGCTTGTTCAAGCCGATGTGGACGCTTCTGCGGTGCTTCGCGCGGCCCGTGTAGCGGCGCAGGAGCGGCGTGGGCTTCCCGGCGGACCAGACCTGGCCGTCGAAGATGATCTCCTGGATCCCCATCCGGCGGATCAGCGCGAAGTCGTCGGCGAGCAGGAGCGCGACGAGCTCCTGGCCCGCGGCGTTCGAGGCCGGCTGCACGTCGATGGCGCGGCCGTTCGCGTGGAGGTCACGCCGGGAGGGCCGCTTCGCGCAGCGGTAGATGCTCGCGGTGCCGCGCTGCTGGATGCCGCTCTCGTCGAGCCACACGCGGAAGGCGCGGGCGCCGCTGTAGGAGCGGCCGGAGCAGCGGCGCGTGCCGCGGTCGAAGCGCAGGCCGTCGTTCGGACCGAGCGGTCCGAGCTCGGCGCCCGGACCCATCCCGGCCGGGAAGGCCTCCTCGCCGAACGGGTCGTTCGGGTCCGTCGGGCCGTCCGGCGGGAAGGGCCCGTCCGGGTTCGGGGGCTGCTCCTCGAGCAGGTCGTCGTCCTGCGTGCCGGTGAGGTCCGGGGCCTCCGACGTGGGCTCGGGCTCGCCGGTCGTCGCCGGGCCCGCCACCTTGTTGCAGTAGGAGCGCTGCTGGTTGCCGCAGGTCCGCATGGACGTGGCGCGGTTGTCGAAGTCCCGGAGGTTCCAGTAGGACGGGCCGGGCCCGCCCGCGCAGTACAGGTTCGAGGTCGCGCCGCCGTAGTTCACGGCGTCGAAGAACCGCACGCACCACCCGGCCGCGATGCCGACGGAGGAGCGGTCGTTGTCGATGTCGACGCCCGCGGCCCCGAACTGCTTGAAGTTCGGGCGGTCGTCCTCGCCCGTCCTGGCCACCTTGCGGGCCCCGCCGGCGCAGCCGGGGTCGCTCCAGATCTGGACCTTCGCGTCCCTGTCCTTCGAGCTGCCGACGCACGCCGCGGACGCCGGGGCGGCGCCGGCGGCGGCGCCGATGGCGGCCGTCGCCAGCCCCAGGGTGAACATCGTCGACAGGCGCCCCATGACGCGGAACCCTAATCCGCCCCGGGGCGGTGGAGCGTGAGGGTTCGGTGAGAGCAGCCCGCCTGGAACCGGGCCAGCGGCTACGGCTGCGAGACGGCCTGGTGCGGGATCTTCGTGCGCGAGTCGTACCGCCGCAGGCGTCGAGCTCGGCTCCATCGAGTCCGTCGACACGATCTACGCGAGGGCGAAGGCCGACAGGGCGCGGATGCGAATGATCCCGGCTCGCAGATCCGCAAGGGCGGCCTCGTCCTCATGTCTCTGCGCAAGCAGCCGTGGCGGAGCGCGAACCACGTCGGCATGGCCCGTGGGAACTACGCGAACGGGGCCGTCCCGACCGTCGAGGGCAACAGCTCGAACCAGATCGTCACGCGCATGCGCACCACCTCGGGGATCAGCTTGGGGCGCAAGTCGCTCGTGGCCGGCGTCCGGATCTACGAGGACGCGAACTGCAGGGGCGCCTCCGTGGTCGTGCCGAGGACGGGGGACGAACCGCCCGAACTTCGCGGCGTTCGGGAACCACGACGGCTCCGTCCGCCAGGCCGACGACAGCCGCTCGTCGCTCGCGATCGAGCGCGGGACGTGCGTCCGGCGCTTCGACCGCCGGAACGTCACCGGCCTCGCGTCCACGAACATCTGCGCGGGGCCGCGCACGGTCTTCTGGACCCTCGACCGGTTCGACGACGAGGCGCCGTCCATGCGGGTCTGTGCGACCGCCCGTCCGGGCGACTGCGCCGCGCCTCGGTGCCGGCATCGACGCCGGCACCCCCGGGCTTCGATCCGGATCCGCGCGGCTTCGGCGGCGCCACCGTGAGCCAGAGGAAGGCGAACTTCCACGGCGGGATGCTCCCGCTCGCCCGCGCCGTGCGGGCCGAGTTCGGCATTCCCGTGTCGTTCGCGCTCGCCCAGGCCGCGAACGAGTCCGCCTACGGGCTCGCGACGTGGGTGAGCGCACGCAACTTCTACGGGATCAAGTGCGTCGACGGCCCGGTCGGTCCGGCGGGCATCGCCATCGGCTGCACGGACGGGCGGACCACGGAGGCCTTCGACGGCCGCCGGGTGAGGCTCACGGCGTCCTTCCCGAAGTACCGCACGGCGCTCGACTCGATGCGGGACATGGGGAGCCTGTTGAAGCGCAAGCACCCCGGGGCGATGGCCGTCCGGGCACCCGGGCGCGTTCGCCCGCAGGGTCCAGCAGGGCGGCTACGCGACGGACCCGGAGTACGCCGACACGATCATCGCGATCATGCGGGTGAACAAGCGGTACCGGTACGACCGCTGAACGCCGGGCGGGGCCGGCACGACGCCGGCCCCGCCCTCCTCCTCGCCTAGCCGGCGAGCGACGCCTCGAGCGTCATCTCGGGCACGCCGGCGAGCGCCTTGGACACGGGGCAGTTCGCCTTCGCGTCCTCCGCCGCCGCCTTGAACGCCGCCTCGTCGAGGCCCGGCACGGTGCCGACGGTCGTGAGCGCGATCTTCGTGATCGTCGGCGCGCCGTCGACGATCCGAAGCGTCACGACCGCCTCGGTCTCGACGCTGTCGACCGGCGTGCCCGCCTCGGCGAGCGCGTTGGAGAGCGCCATGGAGAAGCAGGCGGAATGCGCCGCGCCGATGAGCTGCTCCGGGTTCGCGCCGTCGCCGTCCTCGAAGCGGGACTTGAAGGAGTAGCTGCCCGTGATGTCCTCGCCCGCGCGGAAGGTGCCGCTGCCGGTCTTGAGGTCGCCCTGCCACTTCGCGTTGCCCTTGGAAGGCATGTGGTGCTCCTGTCGTTCGCTGGGTTCGGGGTCGTCCTCCCCACCAGCGGCCGCGGCCACGCCTCGGGCCGCCCGGAGCGCTCGGGTGGGCGCGCAGGGCCTCGTGACGGGCTCCGCCTCGGGCTCCCGGGCTCGCGCTCGGGAGCCCGCTGTGCCATCATCGCCCTCGACGTGACGCGCCAGGTCCTCCACACCCGTACCACTGGCACGTATCCGTCCTACGCCACCTGGCGATTTAGCTAGGCGCTCGGCCGGCTGCTGCAGCCGTCTGAACTCTTCCGAACAAGAGGACCTCCGGGTCGAGCGCCGTTCCCATGGCTACACCCCCTTCCAGGCAGTGCGAAAAGGAATGACCACCGAATGATGATCGTCATGAAGCAGGACGCCACCCCCGAGCACGTGGACCGCGTCATCGCCCGCATCGAGGAGGTCGGAGCGCGCGCGCACCGCTCCGCCGGCGAGGCCGTGACCGTGATCGGCGCGATCGGCGACCTCGAGCACATCTCGAACCTCGCGCTCGAGGCCGACCCCGGCGTGGACCGGGTCGTCCCGATCACGAAGCCCTACAAGCTCGCCTCCACCCAGTTCTCCCACGGGGAGCGCTCCGTCTTCGACATCGGCGGGCGCAAGGTCGGCGGGGACCACTTCGCCCTCATCGCCGGGCCGTGCACCGTCGAGTCGCGCGACCAGCTGCTGCTCGCCGCGGACCAGGTCCTCGAGGGCGGCGCGACGATGCTCCGCGGCGGCGCGTACAAGCCGCGCACGAGCCCGTACGCCTTCCACGGCCTCGGGGTCGAGGGGCTCAAGCTCCTTCAGGAGGCGAAGGACCGCACGGGCCTGCCGATCGTCACGGAGTGCATGGACGCCCGGGACATCGAGGCCGTCGCCGAGGTCGCGGACATGATCCAGCTCGGCGCGCGGAACATGCAGAACTACACGCTGCTGACCGAGATCGGCCGCTCCGGGGTGCCCGTGATGATCAAGCGCGGCTTCTCCTCGACGCTCGAGGAGCTCCTCATGGCGGCGGAGTACGTCCTCAAGGAGGGCAACGAGAAGGTGCTGCTCTGCGAGCGCGGCATCCGCACGTTCGAGACCGCGTACCGCTTCACGCTCGACCTCACGGCCGTCCCGGTGCTCAAGGAGATGAGCCACCTGCCGGTCATCGTCGACCCGTCGCACGCCGCGGGCCGCCGCGACCTCGTCGAGCCGCTCTCCCTGGCGGCCGCCGCCGTGGGCGCCGACGGCATCGTCGTCGAGGTCCACCCGGAGCCCGAGGTCGCCGTCTGCGACGGGCCGCAGCAGCTGCGAGGCGAGGACTTCGCCGCCTACGCCGCCAAGGTCGAGCAGGCCACCGCGCTCGCCGGCAAGGCGCTCAGCGCCGCCGCCGCCTGAGCGGACCGGGGGACCGCATCAAAGGGGCCTGACCCCTTTGATGCGGTCGTGGCGAGCGGCACGACCGCCGGGGACGGGGCGGACGCTCCCGCGCCCACTAGGTTGGGGCCGTGCGGATCGCGGTGCTCGGCGTGGGACTCATCGGCGGGTCGGTCGCTCTCGCGGCCCGGCAGCGCCTGGGCGCGCACGTCGTGGGCTGGGATCCGGACCCGCGCGCGATCCGGACCGCCGAGGACCGCGGTGCGATCGACGCCGGGATCGCGGAGCCCGCCCTGGCCGAGGCCATCGACGTCTGGGTCGTCGCCACCCCCGTCGCCACGCTCGAGCAGCACGTCCGCGCCGCACTCGCCGCCGCCGGGCCCGACGCGATCGTCACCGACGTCGGCTCCACGAAGGGCGCGCTGGTCGAGGCGATCACGGACCGCTCGTTCATCGGCGGCCACCCCGTCGCCGGCGCCGAGACCTCCGGGGTCCTGCACGCCCGCGCCGACCTGTTCGACGGCTCCACCTGGTACCTCACGCCGCGCCCGGACGCGCCGGGGGACAAGTACGAGCGCCTCCACCGCCTCGTCTCCGCGCTCGGCGCGGTCCCGACCGCGATCGCCCACGACGAGCACGACCGCGTCATGGCCGCGGTCTCCCACCTGCCGCACGTGCTCGCGAACGTCCTGGTCGAGCAGGCCCACAAGGCGCTCGGGGACGACGCGCTTCCCGCCACGGGCGGCTCCTTCCGCGACGCCACCCGCGTCGCCGGGGCCAACCCGGAGCTCTGGAGCCAGATCTACGCCCAGAACGCCGACGCGCTCGGCGCGCAGCTCGACGAGGTCGTCGCGCGCCTCACCGACGTCCGCGGCCGCCTCGGCGACCTCGCGGCCTGGCAGGAGGCCGCGGGCCGCCAGCGCCGGGAGCTCCTCGCCGCCGACCTCAGCGGCGGGCCGCTCGCGGAGCTCCGCGTCACGGTGCCGAACCGCCCGGGAGTCGTGGCGGACCTCGCGCTCACGCTGGGCCGCGCGGGGATCAACATCTCGGACATGTCGCTCGCGCCGGCGTTCGACAACCTCGGCGGCACGGTCGCACTGTGGGTCGCCGCCGGGGAGGAGCCGCGCGCGCGGGAGCTCATCACCGCCCGCGGACTGGCGGTCGGGTGACGTTCGTCGCGCCGGCGGGCCGGCTGCGCGGGACCCTCACCCCGCCGCCGGACAAGTCGATCACCCACCGCGCCGCGATCCTCGGGACGATCGCGGTCGAGCCCGTCCGGATCCGGAACCCGCTCGACGCCGCCGACATCCACGCGACCCTCACCGCGATGCGCGCGCTCGGTGCGCTCGTCCAGGAGCACCCGGACCACCTCGTGGTCCGCGGCACGGGCCTCCGCGAGGCGGCGCCGCTCGAGGTCCCGATCGACGTCGGGAACGCCGGCACGCTCATGCGGCTCCTGCCGGGCTGGCTCGCGGGGCAGGAGGGGCGGGTCTACGTCCTCGACGGCGCGGCCTCGATCCGCCGCCGCCCCATCGACCGCCTCCTCGAGCCGCTCGCCGCGATGGGCGCCGTCGTCGAGCCGACCGAGGGCCGCTTCGCCCCGTTCACGGTCCGCGGACGCCGGCTGCGGGCCGCGGACCACGTCCTGCCGATGGCCTCCGCGCAGGTGAAGTCCTGCCTGCTCATCGCGGGGCTCGTCGCGAGCGGCACCACGTCGGTGACCGAGCCCGCGCAGACCCGGGACCACACGGAGCGGCTGCTCCGGGCCGCCGGGGTGCAGGTCGAGCGCGAGGGCGCACGGGTCAGCGTCACGAACCAGGACGAGCTCGTCTTCGACCCGATCACGATCCCGGCCGACGCGAGCTCCGCCGCCTTCCTGATCGCCGCGGGGCTCCTGGTCCCGCAGTCCCGGCTGCTGCTCACGGACGTCAACGTGAACTGGACCCGCATGGCGTTCGTGCGCATCGCCGAGCGCATGGGCGGGATCGTCCTCGGTGACTTCGAGCCGCGGGAGGACCGCGTCCACGCCACGGAGCCCGTGAGCGACCTCGACGTCACGGCGGGCCCGCTGCGCGGCACGCGCGTGACCGCGGAGGAGGTGCCGCTCGCCATCGACGAGCTCCCGCTCGTCGCGCTGCTCGGGTGCTGGGCGGAGGGCACGACGGTCGTCGAGGGCGCCGAGGAGCTCCGCCACAAGCAGAGCGACCGCATCTCCCGCGTCGTCGAGGGGCTCCGCGGGCTGGGCGGGGACATCGAGGAGGTCGACGACGGCTTCGTC
>JAOPZO010000303.1 GCA_025964065.1 Solirubrobacterales bacterium
CGCGGCCTTCGAGACCCGCTGCGCGCAGGCGCGGATGCGGCCGAGGGCCTGCGCCCCGGCCACCGGGTCCGGTCCGCCGGAAGCGCTGGGGCCCGGGCGCCTCGAGCTCCGGTCAACCCCCGCCGAAGACGACCGCGAGCTGGGAGCGTGAGGTCACCTCGAGCTTCCGGAAGCTGTTGCGCAAGTGGCCCTCGACGGTCTTCTCGGTCACGAACAGCGACTCGGCTATCTCACGGTTGGAGCGTCCGCGAGCGGCTTGTTCGGCGATCCGACGCTCGGCCGGGGTCAACGCCGCCCGGCCGCGGGCGTGGGGACGGCGAGGGCGGCCGCCGGCGGCCAGCAGGGCCCCCATCGCCTCCGCCTCCAGCGGCTTCGCGCCCAGCTCCTCCGCGAGCTCACGCACCAAGGCGAACTCCCGCCGTGCGCCCTCGCCGTCTCCCGTCGCCTGCCGCGCACGGCCGAGGGCGAGGCGCGCCCGGGCGAGCTCCAGGTGGGCGGGCGCTCCGTCGAGCAGCCCGACCGCACGCTCGAGCAGTTCGTGAGCCTCCGGGCCGCCGACGACGAGGGCCCGTACGCGAAGCGCCGCGCCGACGACCGCCGGAGCACCGAACCCCTCGGCGAGCACGCTGTGGGCTGCGCTCATCGCGCGAGCCTGCTCGCTGCGCCCGAGCGCGAGGAGCGCCAACGCGGCCGTCCCACGCCAGGGCACGTCGGCCGGGTTGCGCGCTCCCACCCGCTCCTGGCGCGTTGCGCAGGTCAGCACATCGCGCAGGCCCTCCTCGATGCGTCCCTCCGCGATCCGCAGCCTCCCACGCGCGTGGAGCCCGGCGTTCAACGCCGTGAGCTCCGGGACCTCGCCCGAGAGGATCCCGCGGCGGACCGCCTTCTCGGCCTCCTCGAGCCGGCCCTGCTCGACGAGGCTCTCCACGAGCCACCCGCAGCTGTAGTGGCGTCCGAGGCCCTCGTCCCCGCGCTCGAGGACCTCAACTGCGTCGGCCTCGCTGCCACGGAGGTCCCCGCGGACGAGGCGCAGACGGGCTCTGACGCTCAGGGCCCCGGTCAGCGAGACGACGGAGCCCCGACGCCGTGCGGTCACGAGCAGTCGGTCGAGATCCCCGTCCGCGCTTCGCGTGTCCCCCGCGGCGGCGAGGGCGATGCAGGCCAGCAATGCCGGTACGGACCCCTCGGAGGTGTCGGTGGTCAGCGACCCTGCGGCCAGGGCCTCGCGGGCCTGCGCCGCCACCTCGCCGGCGGGCGTGCCGGCCAGCATGGCGTCGTAGGCCCGTACCGCCCGCATCCGCGCCACCGACGCGGGAGCTTCGATCGCGTCCACCGCGGAGGCGACCCGGTGCTCGAGGTCCTCGGACCCCGGGAGGAAGCGGGCCAGCTCCACGATCCGGGCGGCGAGCCGGTCCCGGTCCGGCCCCGTGCTCGTGGGCAGCGCCTGCTCCGCGATCCGCAGGGCCTCGTGCGGCCTGTGCATCGTCTGCAGGGCGCGGGCGAGGTCACCCGCACGCTGCGATCGAGCGGCGCCGGCGGGAGTGCGCTCGAGCGCTGCCGCGAGGTGGACCGGTGCGATGCTCGCATGCGTGCGCAGCTCTGCGAGGGCGAGCTCGTGCAGCACGTCGGCCTCGTCGACCGGGTCCGGCGGCTCCAACACCGCGCGGAGCAGCAGCTCCACGGCGGCTCCCGGTGCGCCGCGGGCCAGCACCCGGGCCGCGGCCGCCCGCAGCGTGCTCACCACCTCGGCGTCGCTGCTGGGCGGGACCGAGAGGAGGTGGCCGGCCACCCGCTCGAACTCGCCGCGAGCCGTCAGGAGCGTCGCCGCCCGCCGGGAGAGCAGCCCGCGCTCGGCAGTCGACAGCGAGACCTTGATCGCCGCACGAACGATCGGGTGGACGAACTCGACCTCCGGCTCGACCCGGACGAGGTCCGCGCCGGAGAGCCGCTCCGCCGCCTCCGCGAACGACGCCGTCTCGAGCTCCGCCAGGTCCCGCAGCAGGGCGGTGTCGGCGCCGTCGCCGATCACGGCGGCCGCCTGCGCCAGCCGCTCGGCGGCGGGCCCCAGGGATCTCAGGCGAGCGCGCAGCAGCCGGGCCACGGCGAGCGGCCCGATCTCCTCCACGCTTCCTGCCTCCTCCGCCGCCGGACGGACGCCCTTGTGGCGCAGCCCCTCGAGCAGCTCCGCCAGGAACAGCGGGTTGCCACGCGTCGCGTCGTGCGCGGCCCGGACGAACTCCTCTGCCGGGTCCGGACCGAGGACCTCCTGGATGATCGTCCGCACGGCGTCCACGCCGAGGGGCGCAGGGCGGAGGATCCGGGCGCCCTCGAGGGCCGAGAGCTCGAGCTCCGCCACCCGAGCGGCGGGCCGGCTCTCCGTCCGCAGCGAGACCACGAGGAGCACCGGCAGGGCGTCGATCCGGCGGGCGAGGTAGGCGATCCAGCGCTGCGAGGCCGGATCCGCCCACTGGAGGTCGTCGACCGCCAGCACCAGAGGGCCCTGGCCGGCGAGGTTGACGCAGAGCCGGTAGAGCGCGTCCACCATCGAGAAGTCCGCGTCCGGCGTCCGGGCGGCCGCGACGCCCGGGGGCTCGAGCGCCTCACGGGCGAGCTCGGCGGCCCCGGCGAAGAGCAGGTCCCGCTCGGGGGTGGAGCGATGGGCCAGGGCCGACTCGAAGAGCTGCCGGACCACGCTGAACGCGAGGGAGCCCTCGGGCTCCGACGCGCGCGCGAGGTAGGTGGGCAGCCCGGCGGCGCGGGCGTCCGCCAGCCCGGCCCGGAGGAGCGCGGTCTTCCCGATGCCGACGGGACCGGTGATGAGGACCACCTCGCCCTCGCCGCGGCGCGCCGCGCCCCACGCTGCGGCCAGCGACTGACGCTCGAAGGCACGTTCGAGCAGGCAAGTCGCACGCGGCTGCACCCCGTTGAACCTATCCCCCCAGCCGCCGTGCAGTCAGCGGACCCGGAAGATGCGGGAATTCCGGTCCTTTGTGCCGAACGTCGCCTCGGGGAAGCCGTTCCGCGTCACGGCGCGCGACCGGAGCCGGTACCGCCCGGCAGGCAGGCGTCCCTTCAGCTTGACGCTCCAGCGTCGCGTGCCGGTGGCCCTCAGCCAGATGGGCGACCTGCACCCCGCGCTGCGGCGGCCCTGGGTGGTGGCGAGCCGTCCGGCGACGCTCCGGAGGTGGCGGCACTGCTTGCCCTTCAGCGACTCGACCGAGATCTCCACCCGGCTCAGCGTCGTGGAGGTCTTGCTCCTCCCGCCCCGCCCGTTGGTCGCGGTCCCCGAGAGGGTCCGGGGGCCCGCCCCCCTGATGCGGGTGTCGCCGACGGCGACGACCCGGGCGGTGACGCCCACCCGGTTGTCGGCCGGGTTGAGGTCCTCACCCGAGCTCGAGGCCAGGAAGTCGAAGCGCACGTCCCGCCCGATCACCGCCCCCTTGGGCGCCGCGACCGGCAGCTTGTCGGTGGCGCTGCTCCCCGCGACCAGCGTGAACGGCGCGAAGGGCTGGACGAGACGCGCCGCGCCCGACAGCTTCAGGCCGGCCCTGGGGCAGGTGAGCGTCCCCGAGTTGCGGATGCGCACCTCGATGTTCCGCGAGCCCTCGTTCGGGAGCTGGGCTGCCTCGTCGAGGCGGAGCAGGCCGACGTCGCAGTAGGCGAAGGCGGCGAGCTTCGAGGCGAGGTTGTCCGCCGCATCGCTGTCCGTGTCGCCGACCGGGGTCACGCTCACCTGGAGCTGCGACTGGCGGATGGGCCGCGCGCCGACGTACGTCACGCCCACGCTCGGGTAGCGGACGACATCGCCCGGAGTCAGCAGGCCCGTCGAGATCGAGCCGCCGGTGGCCGCGAACGGTGCCGGGACGTCCACGACGCCCGCGCAGGGCCGGGTGCCGACGTGCTGCACCTCGAGGCCGACCGTCGACGGCGCGAGCCCGCGGAGGACGAGCTCGAGCGGCGCGGTGATCTTGACGCTGAGGTTGCAGCGCTTCTCGCGGTCGATGAGGAAGCGCGCGTTGCCGAAGCTCGTGTCCTGCACGACCGAGCCGTCGGGGCGCGGCTCGGCGTCGAGCGGTCCCGCGACCATCGCGATCCCCTCGCCGGCCGCGGCGACGCCGGTGAGGCGGTTGACCCGGTTGGGCGTGTCGAGGACGAGGTCGCCGAAGCCCGCCGCCCCGAGGTCACCTTCGAAGCCGTTGAAGGCGGCCGCGCCCCAGTCCTCCCGGGTGTCGCCCGCGAACGCGTACCGCACGGAGCCCACCACGACGAGCGAGGTCGGAACGCCTGGCACCACGGCGAGGGCGAGCCCCTCGCTCTGCGGGCTCTCCCCGCCGGGGACGACCTGCCCGCGCATGTCGAAGCGGCGGGAGACCACCCCGCTCCCGTCGGCGTCCAGGCGGGCGAGGAAGGCGTCGAAGTCCGTGCCGGGAGCCGGGCGGGTCTTGCCCGTCACGTAGTAGCGGCCGTTGTGGACCAGGAGCGCCGAGGGGACGGTGTCCGGGCTCCCAGGAGTGAGCACGAGCTCGCCCTGAGTGCCGAAGGAGCCGTCGTCGCGGCCGTCCGGGGTGAAGGCGCGCAGGACGGCGATGTCCCCGTCGGGCGCCGCGGAGGCGTTCGTGTCGGCGTCGACGAGCGCCATCACACCGCCGCCGGGGCGGAACTGCACGGCGGTCGGTGCCTCGTCGCGCTGGGCGCCATCGCGGTCGATGACCCGCACGCCGAGCGTCCCGAAGCCGGTGACGGGCGAGCCGTCGGCCTCCCGCAGCGACACGAAGATGTCGTCCTGCCCGCCGTCGCTCCGGGGACCGGCGACGGCGATCCGCCCGCTGTCGGGGTCGACCGCGAGCCCGGTGAGCTGCTCGTTGTTGGAGGTCGGTGCGGCGACGGCGGCGAAGACCTGCACGCCGTCCCGCGTCCCGTTGGCGTCGGCGTCCTGGCCGAAGGACGTGTCCGGGGAGCCGTCGGGCAGCAGCCCGATGAGCATCGCGTCGAGGTTCACGGCGGAGGCCGCGGTCCCGGGGTCGACGTCCGTGTACCCCGCGATCCGGATGCGACCGTCGGCGAGCACGGCGACGGCGGTGGCCGTGTCCAGGCCGTTGCCGGGGGCCACGGCGATCGAGAGCTTCCCGTCCCCGTCGAACCCGGGATCGAGCGACCCGTCGGCCCGGCGGGCGATGATCGCGACGTCCTTGCCGGGGTCGGGGTTCTGCGTCGGGCTCGCGCTCTCCCCCACCGTGTAGGTGCGCTCCCCGGAGACCGCGATGCCCGTCGGGACGTCGGGTGCCGAGTTGCCCGGGCGGAAGTCGAAGCGCGCGATCCCCGCGGGCGGGGCGAACGCCGTGTCCGCGGTGAGGCTCGGCGGCAGGAGCGCCGCCCCCGCGGGAGCGGCGCCGGCGAGCAGCGCCGAGGTGGTCAGGAGGGCGCCGAGGGCGCAGGCGGGACGACGTCGGGCACGCATCAGGCGGTGATCTCTCGGTTCAGGCGGATCTGTTCACGGACGAGTCGCTGTTGGGCGCTCTCGAGACGGCGGAGCTGCGCGGCGTAGCTTGCGAGGCCGCGCTTGGCCAGCTTGCGCTCCTCCAAGACGGAAGTGCCACCGGCCTTGCCGAAGCGCAGCAGCAGCCGGGCGAGGCGTCCCGCGTCGGCCGCTGCGGCCGCGCGCCGGAGCTGCCGGGCGAGGGAGCGCGTGCGCTCGAGGCGCCGGACCTGGTCCTCGTGCGTCGGCCGGAGCACGGAGGGGACCTCGAGGCGCCCGAGGCCGCGGAGCATGCGGTCCAGGGTGGACTCGTAGGCGCCGATGGCCGCCGCCTGCTCCTCCGGGGCGCCCTGGCGCTTCAGCCGGCGGTCGAGCCTGCGTCCGGCGGGCCCGAGCGGCTCGAGGATCCGCGGCGCGCCCTGCGCGTAGGAGGCCAGGCGCACGGTCTGCCGCGTGAGCGCGACATCGAGGTCCAGCACGCGCAGCAGCCCGTCGTGGAGTCGGCGCGCCTCCGGGGGCGGGCTGAGCGCGTCGAGCTCCTCGCGGATGCCCTCGAGCGCGGCCTCCGCGTGACGCAGCTCGCGCAGCTGGCGGGCGGGCGCCAGGCCGCCCCTGGCCTGCTCGGCGTAGACGGCGCCGGCCTGGCGCACCGCGGGCGCGGCCCGCTGCTGCACGGTGTTGGCCCGCTCGATGTAGGCGGCGACGGCCTGGCGCCGGCTCTTCTCCGGCGACCCGCACCCGGCGGCGCACACGACGACGACGAGCAACGCCGTGACGAGGGTGACCTGCACGATCACCGCTTCATCCGCTCCACGGTGGAGACCGACCCGTCCCGGTGCGCGAAGACCAGCTTGACGAGACCCACCCCGGGCGCGAAGTAGGTGGTGCGGACGCCGCTCCCGAAGGCGAAGCCCTCCTGGACGAACCGCGACTGCACCGCGATCGCCTTGTACTTCCCGGCCGGGACCCGCACCGTCCGCGGGCCGAGGACCTTCGTGGTCCCGGTGACGCCGAAGAGCTTGAAGTCCCGGCTGCCGCGGGAGGAGCGGAACGTCTCCCCGGTCGTGGCCGGCAGCGGCGGGGCGACGGGGCCGAAGCCGTAGACCATGAGGTCGAAGGGCGTGAAGAAGCGGCGTCTTTCGTCCTTGGGTGCGTCCCGCGGTCCGAGCTTCGGGAACTTGACCTTCGTCGAGGCGCTCGCGGTCGCCGAGAGCAGCGTGGTGCCGCTGGTCCGCGTGGCCAGGGCGTAGGAGGCGGCGACCCTGATCGGCCCCTTCACGTGCTTGACGTCGACACGGGAGGAGTTGTTGACGACCTCGCTGACCTCGAACCTCTGCGTGGACCAGGACCGCATGTGCTTCGAGTTGCGGTACCGCAGGACGCCGCTCTCCCCGCGGTTGAGCGGCAGGAGGTTCACGTCCGAGGGCAGCGGCAGCGGCGCGAGGCTCGTCGCCTCGAGCTCGGTCGTGGAGGTCTCGCCGCTCGCGTGGTTGAACTCGGTCTTCACCGGGCCGACGCCGCGAACCCACCACACCGTGCGCACGCCGGTGCCGTAGAGGTCCCCGAGCGCGCCCGCCAGGGAGACGTCGGAGGTCACCACGGCGGCGGTGATCCCCTTCGGGAACGCCGGGACGACCACCTGGCGGCGGCCGACGTAGCGGTTGACGCTGGCGACCTCGTTGCTCGCCCCGCCGAGGGAGTTCCACTGGGTGCCCCGCACGAGCGGCTCGGCGAGCACGGGTGAGCGGGTGCCCCAGATGAGCGGGTAGAGCGCGGCCGCGAGCGAGTTGCCGCAGCCGCTCGGGGCGGCGCAGAGCACGGGAAAGCGCGACGGCGGCGGCGTGCTCGCGTAGTCGGAGTTCACGAGGCCGGCGTCGGTCTGGGCGAAGTCCATCGTGCCCTGCGAGCGGTTCTCACCGGGCGGGGGGTTCTCCTCGTCCCAGGAGAGGCGGAAGCTGCGCCCGCTGCGGCCGGTCAGCGTGTACGTCTCGCGCCGGGGGTTCGGCTGGTAGGCCGAATTCGACCAGGCGTAGGTCCAGGACGCGCCGTCGGAGCGTGGCAGCCACTGGTTCGCGAGGTCGTCCAGGTCCGCGGCAGCAGACGCCGCCGCGGGCAGGGCGAGGACCAGCAGCAGGAGGGACAGGACGACGGCCGGGAAACGACGCACATGGGGACATCGACACGACACCCCTGAATCTTGACCCTGGAGTTACCCCGGGGACGGTGATCGAACATTCGGCTGCTCGATGCCCGGCCGCCTCAAGCTCAGCTGCGCTGCTTGGCCGCCTTGGCCGTCGCGGCGCGCTTGCGCGCGTTGGAGTCGTAGCCCGCACGCTGCAGCTCGAGGCGCTGGGCCTTCGGGTCCGGCAGCGACACGGTGGGCATCTCGACGACGCCCGCGTTCGCGTGGATCCACGCGACGGGCACCGGCGCGAGGACCGGCACGGGCACGGGCGCCTCGCGCACCGGGGCCAGGAGGTTCGCCTCCTCGTACCGGATGTCGCCGCGGCCGTCGACCACGTGGTTGCTCCCGTCACCCGGGCGGACGGTGTCGCCCCCGCCGCCGCCGACCACGAGGTCGTCGCCCGCGCCGGAGACGATGAGGTCCGGCCCCGCCGCGACGTCGTCGAGGGTCGAGTGGACCTGCCAGATGACGATGGGCAGGAGGCCGTAGCGCATGAACGGCGCGTCGGACCGGGCCCCGACGACCTCGCCGGAGTCGCCGAGCAGCACGTTCGCGCCCTCGCCCGCGCGGATGACGTCCGCGCCGGCGCCGCCGATCACGAGATCGTCGCCGAAGCCCGTGGTGATCTCGTCGCCGCCGCCGACCTCGGGGCTGACCGACTCCGCCCGGTCGAGGTCGCTCGGGTCCTCGTCGTCGCCCGGGCCGGCGTGGCTCCGCAGGATGCCCTTGAAGTCGAAGCGGCCGCCGTCGCCGAAGACCAGGTTGGTCCCGTCGCCGGCCTGGATGACGTCCGCGCCCGCGCCGCCGATGACGAGGTCGGCGAGGGCGCCGGTGGTGATGCGGTCGTTGCCGCCGTGGGTGGCACCCGTGGTCTCGACCAGCGAGAGCGACAGGCCGTCGCCGTTCGCCGTCTCGAGCAGGATGCGCCCGGAGTCGCCGAGCACGACGCCCGCGCCGGCCCGGTCGGTGATGACGTCGGCCCCGGCGCCGCCGACCATGACGTCGTCGCCGGCGCCGCCGTCGAGCTCGTCGTCGCCGCCGTCGGCCTCGACGGTCGAGACGATCGAGGTGATCGCGCCCGTGTCGTGCATGAGGTTGCGGCCCGGGAGCTGGTCGACACGGCCGTGGTCGCCGACGAGGACGTCGATGCCCTCGCCGCCGCGCAGCGTGTCGTTCCCGGCGCGCAGGTCGTCGGAGAAGCGGGCGTCGTCCCGGGCCGAGGGCCGCGAGGTGACGAGCAGCACCTGTCGGGTGCCACCCGCGGCGAGCTCCGCCTCCACCAGCGAGAGGCGCCGGGTGAGGTCGAGGTTGAAGCCGTCGTCGCCGAGGAGGACGTCGGCGCCCGCGAAGCCCTCGAGGACGTCGTCCCCGGAGCCGCCGCCCAGCCAGTCCCCGAAGAGCGAGCCGAGCAGGAGGTCGTCGCCGGCGCCGCCGTAGAGCGAGACCGCGCCGGTGGCCTGGCGGGCGTCGAGGGTGTCGTCGCCGGCCACGAGGCCGCCCACGGGGACGGAGCCCGCCGCGGGCGCGTAGGCGAGGCCGTCCTGGCTCGAGTCGCCGAAGAGCGCCACGGGACGCGTCGGGCCGCCCGCGTCGAGGACGGTGAGCGCGTCGGCGCCGCCGCCGCCCTGGACGACCGTGATGGTGCCGAGGACCGTCTCCGCCACCGTGAAGGTGTCGTCGCCCGCGCCGAGGCGCACGTCGACGACCTCGATCTCGTGGAAGCTGATGCCGGCGGCGAAGGTCCGCAGGTCGGGAGCGGAGCTCGTGCCGAAGTCGACGCTCATCGCCCCGGTCGTCCCGAGCCCGGAGAGCTGCCCGAAGCCTGTGCGGCTCGGGGTGAGGCCGTAGATGACGGCCAGTGCGGCGGCCTGGTCGGCGCTGATGAGCCCGAGCGCGCCCGTGCGGCCCACGGTCGCCGCCGTGTCGAGGACGTTCAGGGTGTCCGTGTCGGACGCCGGGTCGTTCGGGACGACGAGCTCCACGAGGGTCACGTCGGTCTCCGTCGGCAGGATGCGCCCCTGGGTGATGGGCCGGGCCGCGATGGCGCCGCCCTCGATGACGACCGGCGAGCCGAGCTCCGCGGTGACGTCGAAGCGGTCGCTGCCGGCGCCGCCGACCAGCGTGACGAGGGTGCCCGGGCGCGTGGAGAGCACGATGAAGTGGTCGTCCCCCTCGAGCCCGTCGACCTCCATCCGCTCGATGCCGTCGAAGGCGACCAGGCGCCCGGCGCCCGTGACGCCGACGGCCGTGACGACGAAGCGATCGGCCGTCTCGCTGCCGAGGACCACGAGCGCGTCCGCGCCGGCGCCGCCCGCGATGCTCACGAGCGCGTTGACCGCGTAGGCGATCTCGTCGTCGCCGCTGCCGCCGTCCACCGCGGTACCCCCGGAGGCGTTGGCGCCGGAGCTGAGCACGAAGGCGCGCACGACGAACGTGTCGTTGTCCGCGTCGCCGTTGAGGGCGAGCGGCGCCTGGTTGCCGTAGATCTGGAAGTCGTCGTCGCCCGCCCCGCCGTTCAGCGTGGTGACGAACGAGACGCCGCGCGACAGGAACCCGCGCGTGGTCTCGACGGTGGCGACCGGGTCGCCGACGGCGACCCGCGGGAGGTCGCGGGAGGTGCCGAAGAGCTGGCCGACCTGGAAGCCGTCGGCCCCGAGCCCGCCGTCGATCGTGAGCGGGGCGGGCGTGTCGTCGAGGAAGGCCTCGTCGTCCCCCGCGCCCATGTCGAGGTGGACGGCGTCGATGGACGCGTCGATGCCGACGCGCTCGTAGGCGTCGGTGGCCGTGCGGCCCGGGATCGTCGCCATGGCGGTGATGGAGTTGGCGCGGACCAGGAACGTCTCGGCGGCGGCGGTCGCGACGAGCTCGAGGCGGTCGACGCCTGCGTCGGTGCCCGAGTCGTGGACCAGGAAGACGACGTCCTGCGTGGCGGTCAGGAGGATCCGCACGGTGTCGGCGCCGGCCCCGCCGTCGACCTCGACCATGTCGCGCTGGGGGAGCGTGACCCCGAGGACGTCGCGCGGACGGCCCTGCGCGTCGGTGCCGTTGACGAGGGCGCCCGGGCCCGAGCCGACGAGCTTGTGCGCGATGTCGAGCGACGGGACGGCGTCGAGGACGACCAGGTCCTCGCCCGCCCCGGTGGAGATGCGGACGTGGCCGACGAGCGCCCGGGGCGAGAACTCGACGCGGTCGTCCTGCGCCCCGGTGACGATGTCGATGAGCTGCGCGCCGAGCGCCCCGAGGACCGTCACCGTCGCACCGGTCGCGTCGGCCGGGCCGACGAGGTCGACGGAGAGCACGATCCGGTCCGCGGCCGTCAGCGAGGCGTCGGTCGCCAGGAGCAGGGCGCCGCTCACCGTCAGCAGGATCGAGCCCGTGATGGCGAGGACGTCGCCGGTCACCGTGAGGACGCCGGGGGCCCCGGCGGGGGTGTCGAGGAGGACGACGACGACGTCGCCGGTGACGGCGGTCGCGTTGCCGAGGTCCAGGTCGCCGATCTCGTTGATCGTGATGCCCGTGAGGCCCACGAGCCCGGTCACCGCCGTCGAGGAGAAGTCCGTCTCCAGGGGGTTCGCGGCGGTGCCGACGGTCCCGGAGGCGCGGAGGTCGCCGCGCCCGGCGACGACGTCGAGCGCGCCCGTGGTGTCCGCGTCGAGGATCGAGCCCGCCGTGGTCACGAGCTGGGCCAGGCCCGTGGT
The DNA here is from genome assembly GCA_025964065.1 of Solirubrobacterales bacterium. Lineage (GTDB taxonomy): Bacteria > Actinomycetota > Thermoleophilia > Solirubrobacterales > Solirubrobacteraceae > Paraconexibacter. The sequence continues at coordinate 11,360 of JAOPZO010000303.1, forward strand.
CCGGACGAGGCTGACGAGGACGTCGCCCGCGGCGAGCAGGTCGATCGTGCCGCTGCCCGCATCAACCGTCGTGCCGTCGGTCATGGTGACGAAGGTGCCGGCGCGGAAGGTGATCGTGCCGCCGCCCGAGGTGATGTCGCGGTTGACGATGATCCCCTCGCTGGCCTGCAGGAGGATCGCGCCGCCGCCGGAGTCGATCGCCTCGTCGACGGTCAGCGTGCTGGCGAGCACGAGGGTGAGCAGCCCGCTGGCCTGGACGCCCGTCATGCCGTCGTCGAGGCCACCCACGACGAGGTCCCCGAAGTTCTTGATCCACATGGACTGGAACGAGCGGGCCTCGAGGCGTGCCACGCTCGTCTCGAGGAAGTCGCCGGCCGTCCCGATGCCGGTGGACGCCCGCAGCACCGCCCCCGTCGCGACGATCTGCGCGTCGGCACGCGTCTCGCCGGAGGTCGGGCTGCGCCCGTCGAGGATCGCGCCGTCGCTGAAGATGCTGACCGTGCCGAGCAGGGCCGAGATCCGGTTGACGAGGGCGTTCCCGCGGACGTCGAGCGTCACGTTGCCGGTGGACGAGACGATCGACTGGACGGTCGTCGCGCCCATGCTGCGCAGGAACACCCCGGCCGGGGCGGTGATCGTCAGCGGGCCGGCCGGGTCGAGCTCGATCTGCACGAGGTCGTCGCGCGTGCCCACGGCGTCACGGACGACGATGGTCAGGGACGTGCCGGTGATCCCGGAGATCGTGCTCTGGCCCTGGACGAGGCCGCCGGCCTCGACCGTCAGGCCGACGTGGCCGCCCGCCGAGAGCTCGTCGAAGCGGAGGTCGCCGCCGAGCTGGCGGACGATGAGGCGGCCGCCGGCCTCGGCCGAGACCAGCCGGCCGTCGATGTCGATGGTGAACGGCGCGTCGGAGCCCGCGGCTCCCGCCCCGGCGATGTCACCGCTGCCGCTCTTGAGGCGCACGTCGCCCGGGGTGGTCACGTTGGCGTAGGCGACGCCGGTGACGGCGAGCAGCCGGCCCGGCGACGTCAGCCGGACCTCGCCGCCGGCCTGCACCCGGTCGACGAGCAGCGACGTCGCGCTCGACTGCACGAAGACGTGGCCCGAGGCGGTGACCCGCAGCGCGCCGCGGACGCTGACGAACAGGGGCGACGTGCGGCCGACGACGACGCGGGTGATGACCGCGTCCGGCGGCTGCTGGCCGAGCTCCCAGGACCGCTCGGCGCCGCCGCCGACCGTGCCGAAGAGGATCGCGTCGCCCGGAGCGGTGGCCAGCGCCAGCGCGCCCTTCTCCTCGTCGGTGAGCGTCCCCGCACGCAGGCGGTCGACCGTGATCGAGACCGGGGCGCCCGACCGCCCGACGCCGCCGCCGACGACGACGAGGCTGACGTCGGTCCCGACGAGGTTCGGGATGCCGATCCCGACCGGCGCGGACCCGGTGGCGTCGAGCGCGGTGCCGAGCTCGTCGAGGGTCCAGACCGCGTTCTTCGTGAGCTGCTCGCGCTGCAGCGCGGTCGCGGTGAACGCGAAGGTCGGGTCGTAGGTGACGAACGCGGCCTGGGTGCGCCAGGTGGCGCCGAGCACGCCGCCCGCGACGCCGGGGAGCGGCGCCGGGGTGGTG
>JAOPZO010000429.1 GCA_025964065.1 Solirubrobacterales bacterium
TCCCGTCACCGATCGTCCGCATCACGGGCAGCTACAGCCGGCGCGGCGTGCGCCTGCGCCTCGTGGCCGTCACCGCACCCCTGGGCGCCTCGGTGACCGTCCGCTGCAGCGGCCGCGGCTGCCCGTACCGTCAGCGGGGCCCGCGCAGGGTCGTCCGCTCCGGGACGAAGGCGGCGGGCGCGGCGCGCTACCTCGTCGTGCCCGGCTTCCGCCGGCGCCTGCTGCGCCCGGGCGTGAAGCTCGAGGTCCTGGTGAGCCGCCCGGGCCGCATCGGGAAGTACACGAGCTTCCGCATCCGCTCGAGCAGCCCGCCGGCGCGGCGCGACACGTGTCTGCGGCCCGACAAGTCCGTGGTGCGCTGCAGCTGAGCTGCGGCGCGCCCGCGGGCGCTACTCGATCCCGAGGCGGTCCAGCGCGCGGTCGTCGCCGCGCCAGCCCTTGCGCACGCGGACCGAGAGGTCCAGGTGCACCTGCGTGCCGAGCTCCCGCTCGAGCTCCTTGCGCGCGGCGGTGCCGATCGTCTTGATCATCTTGCCGTGGGCGCCGATGAGGATCCCCTTCTGGGACTCCGCCTCGACCCAGACCATCCCCGACACGCGCGTCATGTCCTCGCGGATGACGCTGATGTCGTCCACGACGACCTCGACGGAGTGCGGGACCTCCTGGAAGGTCCGGCGCAGGACCTGCTCGCGGATGAGCTCCGCGAGCAGCTGCTCGTCCGACTGGTCCGAGCCGTCCTCGGGCGGGAAGAAGAACGGGCTCTCGGGGACGAGCGTCCCGAGGTGCGCGCGGAGCTCCGTCACGCCCTCGCCCTTGCGGGCGCTCACCGGGAAGATGTCGTCCGCGATCCCGAGCTCGGCCGCCGCGCTGAGCACGGTGATGAGCCGGGACGGGTCCAGCCGGTCGATCTTGTTCACCGCGATGACGACGGGGACGGGCGCCGCGGCGAGCAGCGAGGCGATCCAGCGGTCGCCGGGACCGACGCCCTCCTCGCCGTTGAGGACCATGAGCGCGGCGTCCGCGTCCTTGAGCTCCCGCTCCACGCGGCGCTGCATGCGCTCCGTCAGCGCGTCGCGCGGGCGCTGGACGCCCGGCAGGTCGACGAGCACGAGCTGCACGTCCTGCCCCGTCGCGACGCCGCGGATCGCGCGGCGCGTCGTCTGCGGCTTGTCGGAGACGATCGCGACCTTGCGGCCGACCATCGCGTTGACGAGCGTCGACTTCCCGACGTTGGGGCGGCCGGCCAGCGCGACGAACCCCGCGTGGGGCAGCCGTGGGGCGTCGTCCGTGGTGCCGGGGAGGCTCACCACGACATGATCTCCGCCTGGAGGGCGAGCATCTCGCCGTCGTCCGTTTCGTGGTCCATGCCCGTCAAGTGGAGCACACCGTGGACGATGGCCTCCCGCAGGTCCTCCGTGAACTCCGCGCAGATGACGACGTCGCCGAGCTCCCGCGGGCCCATGGGCTCGTCGTCCTCGTCGATCGGGAACGACAGGACGTCGGTCGGCCCGGCCTTCCCGCGGTGCTCCGCGTTGAGCTCCGCGATCCGCTCCGCGTCGACGTAGGCGATGGCGACGTGGCCGTCGTCGATGCCCGCGCTCGCGAGCGCGATGCCGACGAGCCGCTCGACTTCGGCTTCCGGGGGTGCGTCCTCGGCGTCGCCGACGACCTCGACCTCGAGCAAGCCGGCCTAGGCCCGCCGGCCGGCGGCCGGGCGCAGCTCGGGCGCGGAGCGCTCCGCGTGCTCGCCGTAGGCCTCGACGATGCGCTGGACGAGGCGGTGCCGCACGACGTCGTCGCCCGAGAAGCGCACGAAGTCGATGCCCTCGACGTCCTTGAGGATGTCGTTGACCACCACGAGGCCGGACTGCTGGTCCCGCGGCAGGTCCACCTGCGTGACGTCGCCCGTGACGACCATCCGGGAGTTGAACCCCAGGCGCGTCAGGAACATCTTCATCTGCTCGGGGGTCGTGTTCTGCGCCTCGTCGAGGATCACGAAGGAGTCGTTGAGCGTCCGGCCGCGCATGAACGCGAGCGGGGCGACCTCGACGATGCCCTTCTCCATCATCTCCGTGACCTTCTCGGCCCCGAACATGGACTGCATCGCGTCGAAGAGCGGGCGCAGGTACGGGTCGATCTTCGCCATGAGGTCCCCGGGCAGGAAGCCCAGGCGCTCCCCGGCCTCGACGGCGGGGCGGGTCAGGATGATGCGGCTGACCTCCTTGCGCGAAAGCGCGGCGGCCGCCATGGCGACGGCCAGGAAGGTCTTGCCCGTGCCGGCCGGCCCGATGCCGAACGTCACCGTGGAGTGCCTGATCGCGTCCGTGTAGCGCTTCTGGTTCACCGTCTTGGGCGCCACGCGCGTGTTCCGGAAGCGCCAGATGACGTCGTCGAGCACGTCCGTCGCCGGAACGGCGCCGTCGATCGCCGAGGTGACCGACTGCATGGTCCCCGGGTCGATGTCGTGGCCGCCCTCGACGAGCTGCACGAGCTCCTGGACGATGACCTTCGCCGCGCCCACGGCCTCCGCCTCGCCGTCCAGGGTGATGACGTTCCCGCGCAGGAACAGGTCGCAGCCCACCTGCTCCTCCAGGGTGCGCAGCATCTGGTCCTCGGCCCCGCTCAACGCGGCCGCGACCACGTTGGACACCTCGATCTGACGCCTCACGTGCTCAGGAGCTCCTTTGCCATGGCTTGGACCCGCTTCCCGTCGGCCCGTCCGGCGACGTCCGCCATCGCGGCCTTCATCACCAGGCCCATGTCCTTCGGGGACTGCGCGCCGCTCGTGGCGACGGCGCGCGCGACGACGTCGCGCAGCTCCTCGTCGCCGAGCTCGGCGGGCAGGTACGCGGCGATGATCTCGGCTTCGGCCTCCTCGGCGGCCGCGAGCTCGGCACGGTCGCCGTCGCGAAACGCCTTCGCGGCCTCCACGCGGCGCTTGCGCTCGCGGCGGAGGACGGCGAGCTCGTCGGCGTCCCCGTCCTTCGCGGCCTTCTGGAGCTCGGACAGCACGAGCCGGAGGGCCGCCACCCGTCCCCGCTCCCCCGCCTTCATGGCGGTGGTCACATCGGACTTGACCTGGTCGGCAAGCGTCACTGGGACACATCCTAGAAGGGCGTCGGACGGATCCGGCGCGGGGTGCCCGGTACCCCACCCACCATCGCCGGGGTGCGCCGCGCCCGCACGCTCGCCGCCGTCGTCCCCACGCTTCCCGTCGCCGCCGCCGCCAGCGCCTCCGCGGCCCCTGCGGGACGCGGCAGCTGGAACGAGGCGGACCAGGCCGCGGGCGCCCGGACCCGCGTCCTGCCGCCGCTCGTCGACGGGCGCTTGCACGGCGAGCGGGTCCTCGCCGGCGGCCA
>JAOPZO010000439.1 GCA_025964065.1 Solirubrobacterales bacterium
CCGTCACCGGCGCGGGACCCGACGTCCGCGCCGCGCTCGCGCTCGCGGCCGCCGACCACCCCGGCGTCCGCTTCACCGCCCTGCCGTAGGCCTCAGCCCGCGGCGGGGTCCGCCGGATCGCGCTCGCTGATGCCGTGCGGGGCGCCGTGCTCGGCGAGGAGCGCGAGGAAGGGCACCGCGTCGAACGCCTCCGGCCCGAGGACACCCGTGCCCTGCCACACGCCGGTCTCGAGCAGCTCGAGCGCGACGACCGCGTTGACCGCCGTCTGCCACACGACGGCCTGGCAGCCGTCGCGGTCCATCGACCACTCGTTGTCCACGACGTGGTGCAGATAGGTCGCGCGGGGCTCGCCGTCCTTGCCCGTGCCGGTGACGAGCGTCCCGGCGCACGTGCGGCCACGCATCCGGTCGCCGAGCTCCGCGGGGTTCGGCAGCACCGCGGCGACGACGTCCCGCGGGGAGACGGACCGGCCCCGGACGGCGACGGGCTCCGTGCGGTCCAGCCCGAGCTTGTGGAGCGTCTTGAGCACGTCGATGAACTCCTCGCCGAGCCCGTACTTGAACGTCACGCGCTCGCAGTCGACCCAGCGCGGCACGAGCACGACCTCCTCGTGCTCGACGTTCACGCACTCGACCGGCCCGATCCCCTCCGGGAACACGAACACCTCCGGTTCGGAGAACGGCTGGGTGGTGAAGTGCCCCTTCCCGCGCTCCCACACGAGCGGCGGGTTCAGGCACTCTTCGATGGTGGTCCAGATGGAGAACGTCGGTGCGAAGTCGAAGCCCTCGACGACGAGGTCCGCACCGTCGCGCACGCCCACCTCGTCGATCCGGGAGAACAGGTGGTCGGCCGCGTAGCGCGCGAACACGTCGCTCAGGCCGGGCTCCACCCCGATGCCGACGAGCGCGAGCCGGCCCGCGGCCTCCCACTCGGCGGCCACGGCGAACTGCGCATCGCCGAGCATCACGCCCGGGCGCTCGTGCGGGAGCTCCGGGTGCGGCTCGGAGAGGGTCATCGCCATGTCGAGGTAGGTGACGTCCGCCCGCGCGGCGGCCTCGAAGATCGGCGGGTTCAGGCGCGGGTCGCAGGCGTTGAGCAGGACGTCGATGCGCTCCGCGGCGATGAGGGCGGTGAGCGCGGCGGGGTCGCTCGCGTCACAGCCGACGCCCGTGATGCGCGGGTCGCCGAGGCGCTCCGCGGCGGCCTGCGCGCGGCTCGCGTCGACGTCGGCGAGCACGAGGCACCGGAAGAACCGCCGGCGGCGGGCGATGGCGGCCGCGGCGGCGCCCACGCCACCGGCCCCGACGACGAGGATGCGCATGGGCGGGACGCTACCCGGCGCCCGGGGCGCCAAGGAGGCGAAGCCCGCGGCCGGCTACGCGGCGATGAGGCAGATGCCGGCGACCGCCGCCACGAGGCCCGCGACCTGCGGGCGCGAGATGCGCTCGCCCAGCACGAGGATCGCGAGGCCGACCGTCACGAGCGGCGCGAGCGACGCGCACACCGCGATGATGCTCAGCTGGCCGCGATCGGCGGCCAGGGCGTAGACGAGCGTGCCGCTCAGCAGCAGGACGCCAGGGACGAGCAGCGCGCTGCGCCCGAGACGGGTGCTCCGGAGGAAGGCGGGCGGGGTCACGAACGTCTGACCGCGCAGGCGGATGAGCCCGAGGAAGCAGAGGACGATCGTCGTGCGCTGGACCGTGAGCGCCCAGAAGAGCCCGCCGTCCTCGGCCGCGCTCGGGAGCGTGGCGAGCAGCACGCCGAGGCCGAGCGCGGAGACCGCCGCGAAGAAGATGCAGCGCGGGAGGTCCCAGTGGGCCTCGGCGACCTGGGCGGAGGAGCGCCGGGAGGCCATGGCGGCGCCCGCGATCGCGAGCACGATGCCCGCGACCTGCAGGCCGGCGAGCGTGTCGCCGCCCACGACGCCGACGACGACCGGCAGGACCGCGCTCGTCGCGCCGACGGGCGTCGCGACGCTCAGCGGGCCGAAGCGCACGGCCTCGTAGAAGCCCGCGAGGCCCGCGGCGTTCCCGAGGCCGGCGAGCGCGGCGAGGCCGACGGCGTGCAGCGGCGGCCACGACTCCTGGGACGCGAGCAGGAGCGCGACCGAGCCGACGAGCGCCGCGAGCTGCCCCGTCAGCAGCACCGCCGCGAACGCATGGCGGCGCATCAGGACCGGAGCCAGGAAGTTCGCGACGCCGTAGGCCACGGAGGTGTAGAGCGCCATGGCGATCGCGAGCACGGGAGCGGCAGCTTGGCAGCCCCGCCGCGTCGTTGCACGCACAACGACTCTGGTAACGTTTCGTAAGCAGCTATGCCCGCGTCTTCCGCCCCCGACCTCATGACGCTCCGGCTGCACGCGCGGCCGGCCCCGCGACGGCTCCTCCACGGCGCCGCGGGCCTCGTCGCGCTCGGAGCCGTCGTGGCGCTCACGGGCGTTCCGGTCGCGACGTTCACCGCCGCGCTCGAGCGCACCGCGGACGCCGACCCGCTGCTCGTGGCGGCCGGGGTGCTCGCGGAGCTCGGATCGTTCGCGGGGTACGTCGCGCTGACGTGGTTCGTCGTCGGTCGCGAGGTGCCGCGGGTGACCCCGGCGGTCTCCGCGCAGATCACGCTGGCCGGTACGGCGGTCAACCGACTGCTGCCGACGGCGGGCCTCGGCGGCATCGGCCTGACGCTGTGGGCGCTCCGCCGCGCCGGGCTCTCCACCGCCCGGGCGAGCGAGACGCTGCTGACCTTCCTCGTGCTCCTCTACGGCGTCTTCCTCGGCGCGCTCGCCCTCGCCGGGGTCGGTGCGCTGAGCGGCGGGGCCGGGAGCGCGCCGGCGTGGACGGGCTACGGCCCCGCGCTCTTCGGCGGCACCGCGATCGCGATCGCGCTCGGGCTGGCGGCCGCGGGGCCGCAGCGCCTCACGGGCGGCGCAGGTGCGGCTCCGG
>JAOPZO010000443.1 GCA_025964065.1 Solirubrobacterales bacterium
TCGTCGCGGGCGCCATGGGCGTGCGCGGCCCTGCGAGCGTCGAGCGCTGGATGGCCGCGGCCGACCGCGTCGACGCGGTCGACGCCTCGGGGGAGCCCACCCCGCTGCACCACGTCCCGGTGCCCATGCTCGCCGGGATCGCGCTCGTGAAGGGCGCGGAGTCGCTCGGCGGCCCGCTCCGCACGCTCACGCGGCACGCGGGCTGGGACGCCGCGCTCCGGGTCACCGCGGGGTGCGCCGTGATCGGTGCCGCCCAGGCGCTCCTGCTCGCCCGCACCGTCGCTGCCGCCGAGGCGCGCGAGGGCCGCACGTACTACCGCCTGCCGGGCTCGCGGCTCGGCACGGGCACGCGCCTCGGGTACGCGGAGCGCTGAGCGCTGGAGGGCGGCACGGCCTACGCGCGCCGGGGCGACCGCTCCATCGCCTACCGGGTCGTCAACCCGGACGGCCCGGCCGGGGCGGACCTCGTCTTCCTGCCCGGCATGATCTCCCACGTCGAGGTGCTGCTCGAGTCGCCGCGGACGCGCCGCTTCGTCGAGCGGATCTGCTCCTTCGCCCGCGTGACGCTGATGGACCGGGTGGGGACCGGGCTCTCCGATCCGCTCGACGGGCCGCCGGACCTCGCCGGGGAGGCGGAGGACGTGCTGGCGGTGCTCGACGCGACCGGGGCGGAGCGGACGACCGTCCTCGCCTACGCGACCTCGGCCGTCCTCGGGGTCCAGCTCGCCGCGCTGCACCCCGAGCGCGTGCGTGGCCTCGTCCTCTACGCGGGGATGTACCGCACGCTCGCCGACGAGGGCTACGACTGGGCGCGGGGGCCCGAGGAGCGCCGCGCGGCGCTCGAGGACCTGCTCGCGCACTGGGGCACGGGCCACAACCTCGAGCGCATCGCGCCGAGCCTCGCGGCCGACCCCGTGACGAAGGAGTGGCTCGCGCGCATGGAGCGCTCCTCCGCGAGCCCGCGCGGCATGCGCGCGCTGGCCGACGCGTTCGGCACCACGGACGTCCGCGACCTGCTCCCGACGCTCCGGGTCCCGACCCTCGTCATGCACCGCACGGACGACGCGCTCATCGACGTGCGGCACTCCCGCTACGCCGCTGCGCAGATCCCGGGCGCGCGGTACGTCGAGCTCCCGGGCTCCGACTCGCTCCCGAGCGCGGGCGACCCCGAGGCGATCGTGGGCGAGCTCGAGGAGTTCCTCACGGGAAGCCGGACGGGCCGCTCCCGCGAGCGCCAGCTCCTCACGATCGCGTTCACCGACGTCGTGGGGGCGACGGCGCACGCGGCGCGGCTCGGCGACGCGGCCTGGCGCGAGCTGCTCCGCGCGCACGACGAGGCGGTCCGGCCGCTCATCGCGCGGTTCGGCGGCGAGGAGGTGAAGACGATCGGGGACTCGTTCCTCGTCGCCTTCCCCGGCGCGCCCTCGCAGGCCGTGCGCTTCGCCGCGGCCGCGCTCGAGGCGGTGCGACCGCTCGGGCTGCAGCTCCGCGCGGGCCTGCACACGGGGGAGTGCGAGCGGCTCGGGGACGACGTGGGCGGTATGGCGGTCCACATCGCCGCGCGCGTCGTGGCGCTCGCGGCGCCCGACGAGGTCCTCGCCTCGGGGACGACCTACGGCACCGTGGTCGGCTCGGGCCTCGCGTGGGCGTGGCGCGGGGAGGAGGAGCTCAAGGGCGTCCCGGGGCCCTGGCCGCTCTTCCGGCTCGCGGAGCCCGCGAGGCCGGCCGGCTAGTCGAGCGTCTGCGGGTCGCGCCCACGGAGGCGCGCCAGGCCGTAGCGGCTCGCGAGCAGCGCCCAGTCCACGACGCCGCCGTACAGATGGCCGAGCGGCCCGGTGAGGATCCAGGCGGCGACGCGCGTTCTCCGGGGCACGGTGCGGGGCTCCACGGAGTGAAGGTACCCTGCTCGGCAATGGCCGCAGACACCGTCACCACCACCGTCACCGAGCTCCCCGAGTCGCGCGTCCGCCTCGAGGTCGAGGTGACCCCGCAGGAGCTCCAGCGGCGCGTCAACGAGACCGCGGCGAAGCTCGGGCGCGACCTGCGGCTCCCCGGCTTCCGCAAGGGCAAGGTCCCGCCGCCCGTCGTCGTCAAGCAGCTCGGCCGCGAGGCCGTCCTCGACGAGACGATCCGCGGGCAGCTCGGCCGCTGGTACCTCGACGCGATCGAGCACGCCAAGGTCCACCCGGTCGGCGACCCGGACCTGAACATGGAGGAGCTCCCGGCCCAGGGCGCGCCGTTCCAGTTCTCCATCGAGATCGGCGTGCGCCCGACGGCGCAGCTCGGCGACTACAAGGGCGTCTCCGCCCCGAAGCGCGAGGCGAAGGCGGACGAGGCCGCCGTGCAGGCCGAGCTCGACCAGCTCCGCGAGCAGGGCGCGCGGCTCGAGTCCAAGGACGGCGCGGCCGCCGAGGGCGACTTCGTCGTCATGGACTACAAGGGCTACGTCGAGGGCGAGCCCTTCGAGGGCGGCGAGGGTCGCGACCAGCTCATCGAGCTCGGCTCGGGCCGGCTCATCCCGGGCTTCGAGGAGCAGATCACGGGCGCCACCTCCGGCGAGGAGCGCACGATCTCCGTCGAGTTCCCCGACGACTACCACGCGACCCACCTGGCCGGGAAGCCCGCGACCTTCGAGCTGCAGATCAAGGACGTCAAGGCCAAGGAGATGCCCGCGCTCGACGACGAGTTCGCCTCGGACTCCGCCGGCTTCGACACCCTCGACGAGCTCAAGGAGGACATCGCCGCCAAGCTGCGCGAGACCGAGGAGACGAAGATCGAGGGCGAGTTCCGCGAGGCCGCGCTCGACGCCGTCGTCGCCGGGGCGACCCTCGAGGTCCCCGACGCGCTGGTCGAGGCCCGCGCGAAGGAGCTGTGGGACCGCATGCTCGGCACGCTCCAGCAGCAGGGCATCGACAAGGACACCTACCTGCGCATCGCCGGCAAGGACGAGGAGTCGCTCCTGGCCGAGGCCCGCCCGGACGCCGAGCAGGCACTCCGCCGCGAGGCCGTCATCGCCGCGATCGTCGAGGCCGAGGACCTGAAGCCCGCCGACGGCGACGTCCTCGAGGCGCTGCAGGCGAGCGCCGTGCAGGAGCAGACGACCCCCGAGAAGCTGCGCGACCGCCTCCAGAAGGCCGGGCGCCTCGAGGAGCTGATGGACGACCTCGCCCAGCGGATGGCGGTCGACCTCGTCGCGGAGCACGCCACGGCCGTCCCCGCGCCCGACCCCGAGCCGGAGGCCGAGGAGACCGCGTAGGCGGTCGCCCGCCAACGGCGCGCTGGACGTCCGCCGGGCCTCCCGGCACCCTCGCCGGATGACCCTCATCCAGCGGCTGGACTTCCTCGGCATCCCCTCCCAGGACGCCGAGCGCTCCCGGACCTTCTACCGGGAGCTCCTCGGGATGCGCGCCGACGCCCACGCGGACTACGAGCAGTGGGCGGGCGGCACGTGCTTCGGCATCTGGGAGCCCGAGAAGATGGGCATGCCGTTCGTCGCGCAGAAGGGGAGCCCCTGGCCGCTGGGGGTCGACGACGTGCCGGCCGCGCGCGAGGCGCTCGAGGCCGTGGGCGTGCGGTTCTCCGGCGAGACGCTCGACACGGGCGTCTGCCACATGGCGTTCTTCGCCGACCCGGACGGCAACGAGCTCATGCTCCACCACCGCTACGCCCCGCAGCGCGCGGCGTAGGGGAAGCGCCCACCCCGGGCCGCGCCCGGGGTGGGGCAGCGGGGCTAGGCCGCGACCGCGATCTCCTCGCCGCGCTGCGCGGCGGCCGCCATCTCCCTCGAGTCCTTCGAGGAGATGAGCAGCGTGGCGGCGATCGCGCCCAGGAGCGCGAAGCCCGCCCCGACGAGGAACGCCGTCTGGAACCCGTCGAGCAGGTCCGCGAGCTGCGCGGGGTCGAGCCGGCCGCGCGGGTCGATGCCGCCCGAGACGGACGTCGCGACGGACGCGAGGATCGCGACGCCGAGCGCGCCGCCGACCTGCTGGGAGGTGTTGATGAGCCCGGAGGCCAGGCCGGCCTGGTCGGGCCGGGTGCCGGTCACCGCCGCGATCGTCACGGGGACGAACGAGAACCCGAGGCCGACCGCGGCGAGCAGCGAGGGCCCGAGGACGTCGGCGGTGAACGACCCGTCCACGGAGATCTGCGTGAACCACAGCAGGCCGGCGGCGACCATGAGGAGGCCGAAGGTCAGCGTGGGCTTGAACCCGAGCCGCGTGACGAGCTGCGAGGCGGCGCCGGCGGACAGGATGATCGCGATGGACAGCGGCAGGTACGCGAAGCCGGCCTTGAGCGCCGAGTACCCCAGCACCTGTTGGAGGTAGAGCGAGATGATGAAGAACATGGAGAACAGCGACATGCCGACGAGCAGGCCGACGACGTTCGCGCCGCGCAGGGTCTGCAGGCGGAAGGTGCTGAGCGGCATGAGCGGCTGGCGCGTCCGCGATTCGATCGCGATGAACGTCCCGATGAGCGCGACCGTGATGGCGAGCAGCGTGACGGTCTGCGTCGACGTCCAGCCCGCGGACTCCGCGTCGACGATGGCGTAGACGAGGAGCGCGAGGCCCGCCGTCACCGTGATGGCGCCCGGGATGTCGAAGGAGCGGTGCTCGGCCTCGTCCCGGCTCTCGGGGAGCAGGCGCGGCGCGAGGAACGCGGCGGTCAGGCCGATGGGCACGTTGACCCACAGGACCCACTCCCAGCCGAGGTACTCGGTGAGGATGCCGCCGAGCAGCACGCCCACGGCGCCGCCCGCGCCGGCGACGGCGCCCCAGACGCCGAGCGCCCTGTTGCGCTCTGCGCCCTCGGCGAAGGTCGTGGTGACGATGGAGAGCGCGGCGGGTGAGACCAGCGCGGCGCCGAGGCCCTGCAGGGCGCGCGCGACGATGAGCTGGACGTCGGACTGGGCGAGGCCGCCGAGCAGCGACGCGACGGAGAACAGGATGAGGCCGGAGATGAACAGCCGGCGGCGCCCGAGCAGGTCGGCCATCCGGCCCCCGAGGAGCAGGAAGCCGCCGAACACGAGCGTGTAGGCGTTGATCACCCACGAGAGGTTGTCCTGCGAGAAGGCGAGATCGGTGCCGATCGTGGGCAGCGCGACGTTCACGATGGAGGCGTCCACGACGATGATGAACTGCGTCATCGCCAGGAGGGCGAGCGCGAGGTTCTTCGCGCGGGGGGTGTCGAGAGAGGTCATGGGTCCTTGAAGATGAATGTCGGTTCCGTTTCTGCGGTCGCATGGTAGCGGAGCTATCGTTCCGGTCGTGAACGCGTCGCTCCAGACCGTCTCGACCCCGGCCGACCGGCCCCTGCGCGCCGATGCCCGGCGCAACCGCGAGCGCATCCTCGCGGCCGCCCAGGTCGAGTTCGCGCGCAGCGGCGGCGACGCGCAGATGGACGCGATCGCCGCGGGCGCCGGGGTCGGCGTGGGCACCGTCTACCGCCACTTCCCGACGAAGGACGCGCTCGTCGCCCAGCTCATCCGCGCCCGCTTCGAGCAGTTCGTGGCCACCGCGCACGCGGCACTCGAGGTGGAGGACCCCTGGGAGGCGTTCGCGGGCTTCATGCGGGCGAACGCCCAGCACTGCGCGCAGGACGTGGGGACCCAGTTCATGTTCCTCCAGGCCGGCCCGGAGCTCGCGCCCACGCTCGCCCGCGAGACCGGGCTGCTCGACCTCTCCCAGCAGCTCATCGATCGCGGGCAGCGGGCAGGGGTGCTGCGCGCCGACTTCGCCGCGGACGACATCGGGATGATCATGTGCGGCGTGGCCTCGGCGATGCACCACGGCAGCGCCCACTGGGACTGGCAGCGGCACCTCGGCTTCGTGCTCGACGGGCTGCGCGCGCGCCCCGCCTGACGCCGCGTCGGCCCCGCCGGCCGGCCCGGGCGCGTTGGTACGCTCTCGCGACTTCCTCACGGCTCCCTTGGCCGAGAGGCGAAACGAACGAAGCGAGGACCATGAGCCCCCTTGTCCCCATGGTGGTCGAGCAGACGTCGCGAGGCGAACGTGCCTTCGACATCTACTCCCGCCTGCTGTCCGAGCGCATCATCTTCCTGGGGACCCCGGTGGACGACCAGATCGCGAACCTCGTGGTCGCGCAGCTGCTCCACCTCGAGTCGGATGATCCGGACAAGGACATCTCGCTCTACATCAACTCTCCCGGCGGATCCGTCTACGCCGGCCTCGCGATCTACGACACTATGAACTTCATCAAGACGGACGAGACGACGATCTGCGTCGGCATCGCCATGTCCATGGGCGCGCTGCTGCTCTGCGGCGGCACCCCGGGCAAGCGCATGGCGCTTCCGAACGCGAAGATCCTCATCCACCAGGTGAGCTCCGGCTTCCAGGGCCAGGCGACCGACATCGAGATCCACGCGCGTGAGGTCATCGACCTCCGCACGAAGCTCGACGAGATCATCGCCCAGCACACGAAGCAGGACATCGCGAAGGTGAAGAACGACACCGAGCGCGACTACTTCATGTCCTCCGAGGAGGCCAAGGAGTACGGCATCATCGACCGCGTGATCTCCGAGCACTAGGCTCGCACCAGCGAGTCTCAGGGAGACGCAGATGGCACGACCGACCGACACCAACGAGCAGCTCCTCTGCAGCTTCTGCGGCAAGTCGCAGCGGCAGGTGAAGAAGCTCATCGCCGGGCCGGGCGTGTACATCTGCGACGAGTGCATCGACCTCTGCAACGAGATCATCGACGAGGAGCTCACGGCTCCCCCGACGTTCGACCTCGACAACCTCCCGAAGCCCCGCGAGATCTTCGGGGTGCTCGACGAGTACGTCGTCGGGCAGGATGAGGCGAAGCGCACGCTGGCCGTGGCGGTCTACAACCACTACAAGCGCGTGCAGATGATGCAGGCGACGGACTCGGACATCGAGCTCCAGAAGTCGAACATCCTGCTCCTGGGCCCGACGGGCTGCGGCAAGACGCTGCTCGCGCAGACGCTCGCGCGCATCCTGAACGTCCCGTTCGCCATCGCCGACGCGACCGCCCTCACCGAGGCGGGCTACGTCGGCGAGGACGTCGAGAACATCCTCCTGAAGCTCATCCAGGCGGCCGACTACGACGTCAAGAAGGCCGAGACCGGGATCATCTACATCGACGAGGTCGACAAGATCGCCCGGAAGGCGGACAACCCGTCCATCACCCGCGACGTGTCGGGCGAGGGCGTGCAGCAGGCGCTCCTCAAGATCCTCGAGGGCACCACCGCGAGCGTCCCGCCGCAGGGTGGCCGCAAGCACCCGCACCAGGAGTTCCTGTCGATCGACACGACGAACATCCTGTTCATCTGCGGCGGCGCCTTCGCGAACCTCGACAAGGTCATCGAGCGGCGCATCGGCAACAAGGGCATCGGCTTCCAGGCGCAGATGGACGCGCGGGAGCTCGCCGACGCGGGCGAGGTCTTCGAGAAGACGCTGCCCGAGGACCTCGTGAACTACGGGCTCATCCCCGAGTTCATCGGGCGCCTGCCCGTCGTGAGCGCGGTGCACCAGCTCACGCGCGACGACCTCATCACCATCCTGACCGAGCCGCGCAACGCGCTCGTGAAGCAGTTCCAGCGCTTCTTCTCCTTCGACGGCATCGAGCTCGTCTTCGCCGACGAGGCGCTCGTGTCGATCGCCGAGCGGGCGCTCGAGCGCGAGACGGGGGCCCGTGGCCTGCGCTCGATCATCGAGGAGACGCTCCTCGACGTGCAGTTCGAGCTGCCCTCGCGTCGCGACGTGAAGAAGTGCGTGGTGACGAAGGAGACGATCGAGACCGGCCGCGCGCCGACGCTCGTCACCGAGGCCGCGCCGGACGCGGACGACGCGCCCGCCGCCGAGTCCGCCTAGCACCGCCCTGTCCGAGCAGCCCATCACGTTCGCGGGCGGGACGCTCGACCGCGCGGGTGCCCGCCGGACCGACGACGCCTGGCTCGCCGCCGCCCGCGCCG
>JAOPZO010000446.1 GCA_025964065.1 Solirubrobacterales bacterium
CGCCGCCGCCCGGCCCGCCGCCGCGCCGCCGCCGCTCCCGGCCTTCGCACCCCGGCCGGACACCGCGGGGCTGACGCGCTCCTCCACGAGGGTGCTCCAGGCCCCGCAGCCCGGGCACTGGCCCATCCAGCGGGGCTCCTGCTGGCCGCAGTCGGAGCAGACGTAGGTCGTGGTGGGGCGCGCCATGGACCCGAGCACCCTAGGCCCCGAAGCGGACGTCAGGGCCCTCCCGCGCAGCCCTTCCGCAGTCCGCGCGCCTTCCGTCACCCCACCGCCTGAAAGGGGTCAGGCCCCTTTCAGGCCTTTCAGGCGGCGGCGGTGAAGGAGACGCCCGGCCAGCGGATCCGCAGGCGGGCCGCCAGGTCGTGGAGGCCCCAGCGCTCCCAGCGCTCGTGGCCCAGGGCCAGGACGTCGATGCCCGTGGCGGCGACCGCGGCGCTCGCCGGTGCGCGCCAGGTGCCCGTGACGTAGAGGACCGCGCCCGCGTCGGCGGCGGCCCGCACGAGCGTGTCCGTCATCGCCCCCGCGACCGCCACCACGCCGTAGTCCGCGCTCTCCCCCACGAGCACCCGCGCGTCGCCGGCCAGGGGCGTCGCCGCCAGTACCCCGAGGGCCTCGGCCAGCCAGGCCGGGAGCTGCGCGTCGAACCAGTCGTGCGTGCCGACCACCGCGAGCCCGGGCGGCGTGCCGCCGAGGCCCCGGAAGCGGTGCAGGACCAGCGCGTCCACCGGGGGCGGTGCCCCCGCGGGGTCCAGCGCGAGCGCCACCGTCCTCACCGAGCCGCCGGCGCCGGGGCGCAGCAGCTCGCCGCCGACCGCCGCCGCCAGCTCGGCCGCCGTCACCCGCCCATGCGCTTCTGCAGGGTGCCGAAGGCGTGGCCCGCCGCCGCGCTGAGCTTGCCGGCCGCCCAGTCCGGCACGACCTTCGTGAGCTGGAGCTGCCGCGAGCGCCTCTTCGCCATGTCCGAGAACGGGCCTCGCGTGCCCATGTCCTCGTCGCGTGGCGCGAAGAGGTAGTCCGGGCCGGGGTCGGGCTCGAGCGAGGACTGCTGCCCGTCCAGCCCCGTGACCGCCAGGAAGTGGTCCGCCGCCGTCGGCACCAGCGCGTTGCCCGTGATGACGATCGGGGTCGAGGCGCCGACCCACACCTCGCGCCGCTTGTGCTCGCTCGCCCACACGACGGCGTCCGCCCCCACCTCGGGCTCGTAGACGGGCGCGACCGGCATGGGGTGCTTGGGGAGCCGGTTGCGGACCTGCGAGAACTGCGGCGTGTTGAGCGCCGGCATCTGCACCATCGTCAGGTGGACCTTCGAGCCGTCCGCGAGCAGCTCGCAGCGGACGGACTCCGTGAACCCCTGGATCGCGTGCTTCGCGCCGCAGTACCCGGACTGCAGCGGGATCCCGCGGTAGGCGAGCGAGGAGCCGACCTGCACCACGACGCCCGCGTCGCGCCGCACGAAGCGCTTGAGCGCCGCCCGGGTGCCGTTGACGACCCCGAGGTACGTCACGTCCGTGATGCGCTGGAACTCGTCGACCTCCATGTCGAGGAACCGGGACAGCGAGCCGACCATCGCGTTGTTCACCCACACGTCGATCGGCCCGAGCTCGGCCTCGATCGCCTCCGCCGCGGCCTCGACCGCCGCCGCGTCGCTCACGTCGCAGGGGACGGCGAGGGCCCGCCCGCCCCGCGCGATCACCTCGGCCGTGGCCGCGGTGAGGCCCTTCTCGCCGCGGGCGAGGAGCGCGAGGCGGTCCCCGCGATCGGCGAAGGCGTGGGCGGCGGCGCGGCCGAGGCCGGCGCTCGCCCCCGTGATGACGACGGTCTTGGGCATGCCCCTGGTTCTCCCCGGCTCGGGAGCCGGGCAACCCGGAGCGGGCGCCCGGAGCGCTACGCCTCGAGCGCGCGCTCCACGTCGGCCACGAGGTCGGCCGTGTCCTCCACCCCGCAGGAGAACCGGACGAACCCCGGCGCGACGTCGTCCGTGCCCCACCGCGCACGCCGCTCCGCGGTCGAGTGCACGCCGCCGAAGGACGTCGCGTCGGCCACGAGCGTGCACGCCGCCAGGAAGGCCTCCGCGCGCTCCTCGGAGCCGAGCGTGAAGCACAGCACCCCGCCCATCCCGGGCCACCGGACGTCGCCCACGACGTCGCTCCGCTCCGCGAGAAGGTCGCGCAGCGCCTCCGCGTTCGCCTGCTGACGGTCGATCCGCACCCCGAGCGTGGAGAGCGAGCGGTGCGCGAGCCAGGTCTCGAACGGCCCGGGGATCGCGCCGTGCAGCCCGCGCCAGTCCAGGACGGGCGCGAGCGCCTCCACCCCCGGCGCGGCGACGTAACCGATGATGAGGTCCGAGTGACCCGTCAGCGCCTTCGTGCCGCTGGCCACCACGAAGTCCGCGCCCGCCTCGAGCGGCCGCTGCAGGTACGGCGTCGCGAGCGTGTTGTCGACCGCGAGCCGCGCTCCGGCCCCGTGCACGTCGACGGCGAGCGCCTCGAGGTCGAGCAGATCCAGGCCCGGGTTCGAGGGCGTCTCGACCCAGACGAACGTGGAGCCCGGCAGCGCCGAGCGGATCGCTGCTTCGTCGGAGGGCACGAGGCGGACCTCCACGCCGCGGGGCTCGAGGAACTCCGTGGCGATCCGGCGCACGCCGGGGTACGCGTCGCCGCACGCGACGAGCACGTCCCCGGGAGCGAGCAGCGGCAGGAGCAGGGCGCTCGTCGCGGCCATCCCGGAGCCGAACGCGAGCACGGCGCCGCCCTCGAGCACGCCGACCGCCTCCTCGAAGCGCGTCATCGTCGGGTGCGCGTAGCGGCCGTAGCCCTCGGGCGTGCCGGGTCCGGAGAGGTGGAACGCGGAGGCGAAGACCGGTCCGGGGAGGAACGGCTCGCCGTCCACGGCCTCCGGCAGCCCGGCGTGCACGGCACGGGTGCCCAGGTGGAGCCCCTCGCGGGGGCTCACGCGGCCACCCGGACGGCGTCGCGGAACGGCCCGTCGCGGTGCGAGCGGTCGCAGAACGGCTTCGTCCGCGACAGCCCGCAGCGGCACAGCGCCACCGGGCCGTCCGGGAGCGGGAACGGGGTCCCGTCCGCGTCCACGACGGTGACGGGGCCCGTGACCTTCAGGGGCCCGTCGTCGCGGACCTTGATGACGACCGGTTCGGCTGGCACGCCGTCACTGTGGCACAGGGTGCCGGGCGCTACGCGCGGCGCTCGTCGATGAGCTTCGTGAGGTGCTCGAGCACCTCGGGCGACTGCTTGCCGAGGCGCTTGACGTCCCAGCGGTCGAGCGTCACGAGGAGCATCGGGGAGGTCGCGCGGACCGTCGCGTTGCGCGTCGACTTGTCGAGCACGCCCACCTCGCCGACGATGTCCCCGGGACCGAGGTCGGCGACGTGCTCGCCGCCGCGGGTCACCTCGGCGGTGCCCTCCTCGATCGCGAGCACGTCGTAGGAGTAGTCGCCCTCGCGCACGAGCTCCTTGCCCGACGGCACGGAGACCTCCGACGCGAACGTCGCGATGGTCTGCATCCCCTCCGGGGTGAGGTCGGCGAAGACGGGGATGTTCTTCAGGCGATCAGCGTCCATGCCCCCATCCTGCCGGATCCGGGAGCGTCCGTGCGAGACGCACCGCACAGGCGGCCCGGGAACGACGGAGGGCGGCCCTCGCGGGCCGCCCTCCGGTCACATCCGTCCTGCCGTGGGGACTAGCCCTCGTCCGTCGCCTCCGGGGCGTCGGCCGACGCGTCGCCCGCCTCGAGCTCGGCGGCCTGGTCGCCGCCGCCCACCGCCGCCGGCACCTTCGGCTGGATGACCGTGAGGCTGACCTCGGGCTCGCCGTCCTCCGGCGTCTGGTTCTTGTCGACCAGCACCGTGCCGCCCGCGGGCAGCTCGGAGCGCAGCACGAAGTCCGCGAGCGGGTCCTCGATGTAGCGCTGGATCGCCCGACGCAGCGGCCGGGCGCCCATGGCCGGGTCCCAGCCCTTGTCGACCAGGAGGTCCTTCGCCTCCTCGGTGAGCTCGAGCTGGAGCTCCCGCTCGGCGAGCGACTCGCGGATCCGGCGCAGCAGGAGTTCGACGATCGTCTTGATCTCGTCCTTCTGCAGCTTGTGGAACACGATGACGTCGTCGATGCGGTTGAGGAACTCCGGCCGGAAGACCTTCTTGAGCTCGCCCATGACGCGGCCCTTCATGTCGTCGTAGGTCATGCCCGAGTCCTCGTCGCCGATGGAGAAGCCGAGCGGCGTGTTGCGCGCGATCTCCGAGGCACCGATGTTCGAGGTCATGATCACGATCGCGTGGCGGAAGTCCACCGTGCGGCCCTGGGAGTCGGTCAGGCGGCCGTCCTCCAGGATCTGCAGCAGGATGTTGAAGACATCCGGGTGCGCCTTCTCGATCTCGTCGAGGAGGAGCACGCAGTACGGCTTGCGCCGGACCGCCTCGGTGAGCTGGCCGCCCTCGTCGTACCCGATGTAGCCGGGGGGCGAGCCCACCAGCCGCGAGACCGCGTGCTTCTCCATGTACTCGGACATGTCGATGCGGATCATCGAGTCCTCGTCACCGAAGAGGAACTCGGCGAGCGTGCGGGCCAGCTCCGTCTTGCCGACACCCGAAGGGCCGAGGAAGACGAACGAGCCGGTCGGGCGCTTGGGGTCCTTCAGGCCGGCACGCGAGCGCCGGATCGCCTTTGAGATGACTTCGACGGCGGCGTGCTGACCGATGACGCGCTTGTGGAGCTCGTCCTCCATCCGCATGAGCTTCTGCGTCTCGGCTTCCGTGAGCTTGAAGACCGGGATGCCGGTCCACATGGACACGATGTCGGCGATCTCCTCCTCGCCGATCGACGGACGCTCCTGGCCCTCGGCCTCGCCCTGCTCCCACGCCTCTTCGAGCTCGCGCTTCTTGTTCGTCAGGCGGCGCTCCGTGTCACGGAGGTTCGCGGCCTTCTCGAACTCCTGCGCCTCGATGGCCGCTTCCTTCTCGCGGCGCGTCTTCTCGATGTCCTCCTCGAGCTCCCGGTACACGGGCGGAGAGGTCATGGACTTGATGCGCATGCGGGACGCGGCCTCGTCGATGAGGTCGATGGCCTTGTCCGGGAGCTGGCGGTCGGCGATGTAGCGGTCGGCGAGCTCCGCCGCGGCCTGCAGGGCCTCGTCGGTGATCTCGACCTTGTGGTGCTGCTCGTACCGGTCGCGCAGGCCCTCCAGGATCTGGACGGTCTCCTCGACGGACGGTTGCTCCACGCGGATCTGCTGGAAGCGCCGCTCCAGCGCGGAGTCGCGCTCGAGGTACTTGCGGTACTCGTCGAGCGTCGTCGCGCCGATCGTCTGCAGCTCACCGCGCGCGAGCGCGGGCTTCAGGATCGAGGCGGCGTCGATCGCGCCCTCGGCGGCACCCGCGCCGACGAGGTTGTGGATCTCGTCGATGAACAGGATGATGTCGCCGCGCTGGGTGATCT
>JAOPZO010000481.1 GCA_025964065.1 Solirubrobacterales bacterium
GCGGGGCGCGGTCGAGTGGCGCGGGGCGCGGGCACGATCTCGTGCCCGAAGGCCTCGCGCTCGCGCATCCGCGGGCCACGCCACTCGCCTCGGGGGGTCTTGTCGATCGCGGTCCCCGGGTAGGCGAGGCGGCATGAGCTCAGACGACGCAGCCAGCCGGGTCGGCGGGGGCGAGGCCTCCCTCGGCGACGCCCAGTCCTCCAACCCGCCCGACGACCCGGAGATGATCTTCGAGGACGCCCCGCCGCTCGATGCGGACACGGACTTCGAGGGCGAGGGCCACCCGGTGGAGGAGCGCGGAAACGAGGATCCGGGCCCCGCAGCGCCCTAGGACGGGCCGCCACCGGGTGGAGGAGCGCGGAAGCGCGGAGCCGGACCCCGCGACGCCCTAGCGCTCGGGGTCGACCTGCTCCGCGCGCTCGAGGTTCGCGCGGGCCTTCTCGGCGGCCGCGCGCGCGGCCGCGTCGTGCTCGCCCGCGCCCTCCTCGACGGCGTCGGCGCGGCGCAGGTGCGCTTCGGCCTGCTCGCGCTCGCGCTGGGCCTCGATGCGCAGGCGCTCGGCGTTCGCGGCCTGCTCCTCGGCGGTCGTCTCCAGGCGGCCGGCCTCGGAGCGGCGGGCGCGCGCCTCGACCGTGCCCTGCACACGCCGGCGCTCCGCGCTGCGGCGGCGGGCGGCGAGCAGCGCGAGCGCCAGCACGACCAGCACGGCGATGATGACCAGGACGACGAGCAGTTCGGTGGACACGGCTGCGGGGGTACCCGGTGCGGGGCGCGGGTACCACCGCGCCATGCCGACCTACGCCCTCGACGTCCTCCTCTCCTGGCGCGGATGCGACGTCCACGACCGCGACGGGGAGAAGCTCGGGAAGCTCGGCGACCTCTACCTCGACGGGGAGACCGACACCCCGGCCTACGCCGGCGTGCGCACCGGCCTGCTCGGGCGCAAGGAGTCGATCGTCCCGCTCGCGGGCGCCGAGGAGCGCGACGGCGCCGTCCACCTCCCGTTCCGGGCCGAGCTGGTTCGGAGCGCACCGAGCCTCGATCCCGACGCCGCCCTCGACCCCGACGAGGAGCACGCGCTCGCCGAGCACTACGGGCGCCACCACGACCACCTCCACGGCACGGAGGAGGAGGGCACGATGCTGCGCTCCGAGGAGGAGGTCCGCGTCACGCCGGGCGAGATGCGGCCCTCCGAGCGCGTCCGCCTGCGGAAGGTCCTCGTCACCGAGGACGTCCAGACGACGGTGCCGCGGCGCAAGGAGGTCGTGCGGCTCGAGACGGAGCCGGCGCCCGAGGGGACGATCGAGTCGGTCGAGGAGGTCGACGAGCGCTGACCGAGCGGTCCACTCCGGGCGTGACCCGAGGTGGACGGCTCGATCGCCCGGCTCAGGCCACCGGGCGCAGGTGCTTGTAGGGCTTGCCGCGGAGCTCGCGGACCACGGAGGCCACGAGCGCCTCGCCCTCGTCGCGCGTGCCGTCGGTCACCGCGCCGACCAGGCCGCGCTTGCGCTGCAGCATCGCCGAGATCGTCTCGTCGATCGTTCCGGCCGCGAGCAGGTACCAGGCCGTGACGGCGTCGTGCTGGCCCATGCGGTGGCAGCGGTCCTCGGCCTGGTCGTGCATCGCGGGGGTCCACTCGAGCTCGAGGAACGCGACGTTCGAGGCGCGCGTGAGCGTGATGCCCTGCGCCGCGACCCGCGTCGCGCACACGATGAGCTGCGGCCCGTCGGGTTCCTGGAACGCCTGCACGGTGGCCTCTCGCGCGGCGACGGCGTCACGGCCGAGCAGGTGTGCGGCGTCCGGGAAGCGCTCGAGCACGGCCTCCTGCACCTCCTGGTGGTGGGCGAACACCACGAGCGGTTCGCCCGACTGCAGGAAGTCGTGGATCCAGGAGAGCGCGGTCTGCAGCTTCCCCTTGGCGGCGAGGCGCTTGAGCACGCCGAGCTGCACGAGGCGCTCCGTGCGGAGCGTCGCGGCGATCTTCGCGTCGAGCTCGCGCAGGTCGAGCGGCTGCTCGCGCAGCCAGGCGATGACGTCCTCCTCGGCCAGCCGGTACTCGCGCTGGTTCGAGAGCTCCATGGGCACGACGACCTGCCGCTTGGCGGGCAGCTGGGGGAGCACGTCGACCTTCAGGCGCCGCACGAAGCAGCGGCGGCGCAGGTGCCAGTGCAGGCGCTCCTCGGCGTTGTCGCCCTGGAACTGGCGGGCGAACTTCGCGCCCGAGCCGAAGTCCTCGAGGCGGCCGATGATCCGGAGTTGCGGGATGAGCTCCTCCGGGTGGTTGAGCACCGGGGTGCCGGAGAGCGCGAGCTTCAGCCCGTTCTCCGGGACGGCGGCGGCCAGGCGCCGCACGGCCTGGGTCCGCTTGGCCTGCGGGTTCTTGCAGTAGTGGCTCTCGTCGAGGATGAGGGCCCGCGGCTTGAGGCGCGCGAGCTGGTCCTTGTGCGCGGCGACGAGCTCGTAGTTCAGGACGGTGATCTCGCCCGTGCGCTGCCCGACGCCGCGGCCGCTCAGGACGGTCGTGTCGCGGTGGGGGAGCCAGCGCGCGGCCTCGCGCTCCCAGTTGAGCTTGAGGCTCGCGGGGCAGACGACGACCGCGGGGAACGCGTCGTCGGCTTCGAGCGCCGCGAGTGCCTGCACGGTCTTGCCGAGGCCCTGCTCGTCGGCGAGGAACGCCCGGCGCTTGTGCAGCAGGTAGTTCACCCCCGCCCACTGGAAGGGCTCGAGGTGGATGTCCTCGTCGCCGCCCAGGCGGGGGAGCGGGTCGGGCGGTGCCCCCTCCTTCGCCTTGGAAGCCGCGATGTCGCGCTGCGCCTCCTCGTGCTCGCGGCGCATCTCGGCCAGGCGCGGCGCAGCGGCGCCCGAGACCTCGATGCGGTGGAGGGCGAGGAACGCGTCGAGCGGCTCGACGAGGAACGGGTCGACCGGGATCGAGCGGGAGCGGTCGCCCGCGCCGGGGAGCGCGTCGAAGGCCTTGGCCGCGTCGGCGTCCCAGAGCACGTCGAGCTTGAAGTGGACGCCCGCGACGCCCTCGACGAAGCTCAGGATCGCCGGCGGCGGTTCGAGGCCGGAGCGGAGGTGCGAGATGCAGCGGTTCGCGGGCGCGTCGAGCCGCGCGCTCTTGATCGCCATGAGCTCCTCGGCGATCGCCCGGGTCATCGGGAGCCAGTGCAGCCCGTCGTGCTCCTCGGCGTGCCCGGCGAGCTCCTCGGGCAGTTGGCCCGCGCGGGTCCGGAGCGTGAAGTGGCCCGTCCCGCCGCGCACGCCGGTGGAGATGGCGCCGACCCAGCGCTGCTCGATTCCGGAGAGCCACGCGTCGACCTCTCCGCTCGTCTCGAGGTCCGGGAAGCGCTCGATGATGCTCGAGACGTGCACGCCGACCCAGTCGTCGACGGGGGCCGCCCACTCGCGCGAGTCCCAGTCGAAGCGGCGGCCCGGGATGCGCCGCACCGCCTCGACGATGCTCGAGTCGTACGGGAACGCGAGAACGACCTCCTCACCGTGGGCGCCGTCGCGGAGGGTGACGTTCGGCTGGCCGGGGACGAGCTCCATCGGCCCCTGAAGCTAGTGGCGCGCTACTGCGGGTCCCCCGTGGCGTGGGAGCGCCCGGGCTGTTCGCCCACGTCGCCGGGCTGCGGGGAGTTCGCGTGGGCCTCGCTCGTGTCGCCCTCCTCCTGCGCGATGAGGAGCTGCGTGAGGTCGGCGGGGAGCTGTTCGCCGAGCCTGTCGACGACGCCGCGGTCCGCGGTGGTCGCGAGGCCGCGCAGCACGGCGACGACGAGGTCGAGCGGGTCCGCGCCGACGTCCGGGGCGTCCTCGTCGGCGGCGAGGAGCTCCTTCGTCCTCTCCGCGAGCTCCGTCGTGCCGCCCGCGTGGGCCTCCCCGTCGGAGCCGCGGCGCAGAGCGGCGGCGAGCGGGGTGGGGAGCTCGAGGGCGAGCGCCTGCACGTTGCCCGCGGCGATGCGGCCGCCGAGGGCCTCGAGGACGGCGGCGGCGGCCCGCTCGGCGTGCTCGGTGTCGGCCAGGCCGGCTTGGGTGCGAACGGTCTCGAGGAAGTCCATGGGGAGGCATTACCCACCCGGGGTGAGGACCGTGCGCCGCACGCGCGGCCCGTGGCGCGCGAGTCGACGCGACTCCGGGGGCGGCGTCCCCGGTCGCAGTACCCTGGCCGCTTCCTCTATTGAAAGGTGTTCAGGACCGTGGCGACGACCGAGCAGGCGCTGACCGCGGAGGAGACCCCCCAGGTCGCCTTCACGCTCGAGCTCAACCAGGACCAGAAGGACATCCGCGACTGGGTCCACGGCTTCGCCAGGGACGTCGTCCGCCCCGCCGCCCACGAGTGGGACGAGCGCGAGGGCACTCCGTGGCCCATCATCGAGGAGGCCGCGAAGATCGGCTTGTACGGCTTCGAGGGCATGGCGCAGCTCTTCGCCGACCCGACCGGGCTGACGATGCCGATCGCCAACGAGGAGCTCTTCTGGGGCGACGCCGGCATCGGCATGGCGATCATGGGCACCGGCCTCGCCGTCGCCTCGATCGTCGGGCAGGGCACGGGCGAGCAGATCGGCGAGTGGATCCCGCGCTGCTTCGGCACCCCGACCGACCTCAAGGTCGCCGCCTTCTGCGCCTCCGAGCCCAACGCGGGCTCCGACGTCTCGAACGTCCGCACCACCGCGAAGTTCGACGAGGCCACGAACGAGTGGGTCCTGAACGGCCAGAAGGCCTGGGCCACCAACGGCGGCATCTCCGACGTCCACGTCGTCATCGCCTCCGTCGATCCGACGCTCGGCTCGCGCGGCCACGCCGCGTTCCTCGTCTCCATGGCGGAGCACAGCGGCATCGAGCAGGGGGCGAAGGTCTCCAAGCACGGCCTCCGCGCCTCCCACACCGCAGACGTCCACCTCGACGACTGCCGCATCCCCGCCGGGAACGTCCTCGGCGGCAAGGAGAAGCTCGACGAGCGCCTCGCGCGCGTCCGGGAGGGCAAGCGCTCGAAGTCGCAGGCCGCGATGCAGACGTTCGAGGCCAGCCGCCCGACCGTCGGCGCCCAGGCCATCGGCATCGCCCGCGCCGCCTACGAGTACGCGCTCGACTACGCCAAGGAGCGCGAGCAGTTCGGCAAGAAGATCATCGAGAACCAGGCCATCGCGTTCGCCCTGGCCGACATGAAGCTCGAGATCGACGCGGCCCGCCTGCTCGTCTGGCGCGCCTCCTGGATGGGCCGCACGGGCCAGAAGTTCGAGAACGCCGAGGGCTCCATGAGCAAGCTCAAGGCCGGCGAGGTCGCCACCTGGGCCACCGAGCGTGCGATGCACATCCTCGGCGGCAACGGCTACACCCGCGAGTACCCCGTCGAGCGCTGGCATCGCGACGCGAAGATCTACACGATCTTCGAGGGCACGAGCGAGATCCAGCGCATGGTCATCGCCCGCGCGATCTCCGGGATGCAGATCCGCTAGCGGCGCCCGCCCGCGGGCCCGGTCCGAACGCGCGCGGCGCGGCTCCTCAGACGGGGAGCCGCGCCCGCACCCTCGTGCCACCGGTGCTTGCGGGCTCCACCCGGAGCGAGCCGCCGGCCTCAGCGAGCCGCTCCGCGCTCGTGGCCCGGGGCAGCCCGTTCGCGCGCGTGTCGTGGGCGCCGTCGTCGGCGACCTCGAGCACGACCTCGTCGCCCTCCTGCCGCAACCAGAGCTGGACCGCCGTGGTCCCGTCGCGCGCCACGGCGTCCGCCGTGAGCTGCCGGGCGACGGCGAACAGGAGCTCCTCGTGCCGCGAGACGACGGGGTCGACGTGCACCTGCGCGCGGACCCGGCCCTCGGTGTTCACCCGCGCGGCGAGCGCCGCGAGCGAGTCCGCGAGCTGGCCCGTCAGCGCCCCCGAGTGGAGCTCGTGGACGGTGTCGCGGACCGCGAGGATCGCCTCGTCGACGCCGCGGCGGCCGCGCTCCATCGCGCCGCCCGCGCCGTCCGCGGCCTCCTCGAGGTCCTGGCGGGCAGCCAGGAGCGTCTGCAGCGCGCGGTCGTGCACGTCCTGCGCGAGGAGCCGCCGCGTCCCGTGCTCCGCGTCGAGCGCGGAGGCGAGCAGGGTCCGGCGTTCGGCCGCGAGCGCGGCGAGGCGGGCCGTCGCCTCCTCGCCGACCCTTGAGAG
>JAOPZO010000482.1 GCA_025964065.1 Solirubrobacterales bacterium
GCGTCGCGCCGCCCGTCCGCCGCGACGGCGCGTTCGTGCGCGGCGGGCGCTGTCGCTACGCCCTGTCGACGACCGAGCCGACGGGGGTCGTCGAGGTCGTCCACGGCACCCGCGCGACGCTCGGGGAGCTCTTCCGCCTGTGGGGCGCGCCGCTCTCGCGCACGCGGATCGCGAGCTTCCGCGGCCGCGTCCGCGCGTGGGTCGGCGGCCGCCGCGTCACCGGGGACCCGCGGGCGATCCCGCTCACCCACCACGCCCAGGTCGTGCTCGCGGTCGGTCCCGCCGTGCCGGTGCACTCGGCGTTCGCCTTCCGGGAGGGCCTCTAGGGTGCGCCGGGTGCGCCGCGCCCTCCTGACCGTGCTGCTGCTCGCGCTGCTCGCGCCCGCCGCCGCCCACGCGGACGGCGATCCGGCCAGCGACGTGCTCCTGGCGCAGGACGTCTTCCTCCCCTATCCGCCCAACAGGGTGTCCGGGCAGGTCGAGGAGGCGCTCACGACGACCCTGGCGCGCGCGAAGGCGAAGGGCTTCCCGGTGAAGGTCGCGCTCATCGCCGACCCACGCGACCTCGGCTCGGTCGGGCAGATGTTCGGCACCCCGCAGAAGTACGCCGACCTCCTCACCCAGGAGCTCTCGCTCAACGTCACCCACGGCCGGGGGCTCGCGAAGCCGCGCGTGCTCACGGTCCAGCCCGCGGGCCTGGGCGGCAACAACCTCGGGGACGACGCGGGCGCAGCGCTCGAGGGGCTCGCCCCTGCGGAGGACGAGGGCGCGGACGGGCTCGCGCGCACCGCGGCCGTGGCCGTCGGGAAGCTCGCGGCCGCTGCGGGCCGCCCCATCGCGATGCCCGAGCTCCCGGGCGCGGGGACCGCGGCGGGCGACGACGGCGGGGGCGGCGTCCCGGCGTTCGTCCTCTTCGGCGCCCCGGTGCTGCTGGTCGTCCTCGCGGTCGTCGCGCTGAACCTGCGGATGGGCAAGCCCGAGGACGCGCCCGCCGACGAGCCCGTCCCGGGCTAGCCTCCCGGGTCGTGGCCCACGCCGAGCACGTACCCGACGAGGACTGGGCCGAGCGCGCCGCGGGCCGCCTCGCGGACGCGGGCTACCGGCGCGGCGGCGCCCGCCAGGCCGTCATCGACCTTCTCGCCGCGCAGCCCTGTGCGCTCTCCGCGCTCGAGGTCGAGGAGGCGCTCCGCGGCTCGGCCCGCGAGGTCGCGCGGGCGAGCGTGTACCGCGTGCTCGACGAGCTCGAGCAGCTCAAGCTCGTCTCCCGCATCGAGGTCGGCCAGGGCACGACGCGGTACGAGCCGCAGCACCTGCACCACCACCACCACCACCTGGTCTGCGACGTCTGCGGCGAGGTCATCCCGTTCGAGGACGACGAGCTCGAGCGCACGATCGACCGGGTCGCGCGCCGGGTCGCGTTCGACGTCGCCGAGCACGACATCGTGCTCCGCGGGACCTGCGCGGACTGCGCCGCTCAGCGCGCGAGCAGCGGCCGCGCGAGCGCCGCGACGCCGTAGCTCGCGACGAGCGCGAGCGCGATCGACGCGCCCGCGGCGGTGCCCGCGTGGTAGCTCAGGTACATCCCCGCCACCCCGGCGAGCACCGCGAGCGCCCCGGCGAGCGCGAGCATGGGCGCCATCCGGCGGGTGAGCAGCCGGGCGGCCGAGGCGGGCGCCACGAGCACCGCGACCACCAGGAGATTCCCGAGGCACTGCACCGCGACGAGCAGCGCGCCCGCCAGGAGCAGCAGGAGCGCCGCGTCGACGACGCCCGCGCGCACCCCGAGCCCCCGCGCGCTCCCGCGGTCGAACCCGACGGCCAGGAGCCGCGGGTGCAGCACGGCGAGCGCCCCGAGCAGCACCACGACGAGGCCGCCCGCGAGCGCGAGGTCCGTGTCGCTCACGCCGAGCACGTCCCCGAAGAGCAGGTCCTGGAGGCCGGCGGGGGTCTCCGCGGAGAGCGCGAGCAGCACCCCGAGGCCGAAGAGCGTCGTCACGACCACGGCCACGCCCGTGTCGCGCCCGACGCCCTCGACGCGGCCGGCGAGCGCGACCGCGAGCGCCGCGACGAGCAGCCCCACCGCGCCGCCGAGCAGCAGGGGCAGCCCGAGGAGCGCCGCGACGACGAGCCCGGGCAGGAGCGCATGGGCGAGCGACTCCGCGGAGTACGCGAGGTCGTAGAAGACGACCCAGCAGCCCAGGGCGCCGCCCGCCAGCCCGAGCAGGACCACCTCGAGGAGCGCGCGCCGCCCGAGCGCCTGCGCCCACGGGTCCGCGAGCCAGTCGAGGACGGCGGCGAGCATGGTCAGTGGTGGTGGTGGTGCGCGGGCAGCACGACGGTGTGCCCGCCGTGCTCGACGCACTCGAGGTCGACGATGTCGGTCCCGTAGGTCGCCTCGAGGACGGGCCGGGTGAGCGCGGCGGCCGGCGCGCCGTAGGCGACCTGGCGGCCGTTGAGGCAGAGCACGCGGTCCCAGGCACGCGCCTGCTCGACGTCGTGGGTGGCGATGAGGAGCGCGCGGCCCTCCGCGGCGAGCTCGCGCATGAGCGTCTCGAGGCGGTCGGCGCTCGCGGCGTCGAGGCCGGTGAAGGGCTCGTCGAGCAGCAGGACCGGGGCGTCCTGCACGAGCGCGCGGGCGACGAGGACCCGCTGGCGCTGGCCGCCCGAGAGGTCGCCGAAGGTCGTCCCCTCGCGGTCGGCGAGCCCGACGCGCGCGAGCGCCGCGGAGGCCGTCGCGCGCTCCGCCCGGCCGGGCCGCCGCCACCACGGCAGCCGGGAGAGGGCGCCCATGACGGCGACGTCGAGCGCGCTCACGGGGAAGTCGAGCCGCGAGCGCTCCGTCTGCGGCACGACGGCGCAGCGCCCATG
This sequence comes from Solirubrobacterales bacterium, assembly GCA_025964065.1. Lineage (GTDB taxonomy): Bacteria > Actinomycetota > Thermoleophilia > Solirubrobacterales > Solirubrobacteraceae > Paraconexibacter. The sequence continues at coordinate 2,869 of JAOPZO010000482.1, forward strand.
GACGTCGAGGCGACCCTCCGCGGGCACGAGCTCTCCGAGCACGGTGCGGAACAGCGTGGTCTTGCCGCCGCCGTTGGGGCCGAGCACCGCGACGCGCTCCCCCGGCTCGATCGCGAAGCGGACGTCCCGCAGCACGGGCGCGCCGCCGTAGCCCACCGCGAGGCCGTCCGCGACGAGGAGGCTCACGCCGTCACCACCGCGGGCGCGGCGGGCCGCAGGCGCACGCGGCTCAGCGCGACGAGGGTGAAGACGGCCCCGCTGAGGACGGCGATGGTCGCGCCGGGCGGGGCATTGAACTGCAGCGCGAGCCACAGGCCCGCGACCCCCTCGGCCGCGACGAGCCCGACGGTGGCGAGCTGCCACGGGCGCAGCCGGGTGACGAGCAGGCGGGTGGTCGCCGCGGGGACGACGAGCAGCGCGGTCGCGAGCAGGGAGCCGAGCGTCGCGAGCGCGCTGACCGCGAGCAGCGCGATGACGCCGAGCAGCGCGATGTCCGGGAGGGCGGAGCGGACGCCGAGCGCGCGGGCGCTCCCGGGGTCGAAGCCCATCGCGAGCCAGCGCTGGCCCAGGAGCACCGCGAGCAGGACCGCGACGGCGCTGGCGGCCGCAGCGAGCGCGATGTCGGCGCCGTCGACGAGGAGCAGGCTCCCGAACAGCAGCCCCTCCACGTTGCCCGCGGAGGCGAAGACGTCCGAGGCGAGCAGGATCCCCGTGGCGAGCGCGCCGACGAGGACGAGCGCGGTGACGGCGTCGTGGCGCTCGCCGCCGCGCCGCGCGAGCAGGCCGACGCCGACTGCGACGAGCGCGCCCGTGAGCGCCGCCCCCAGCGTGGCCGCGACCCCGAGGCCCTCCGCGAGCACGAGGCCCGGGAAGGTCGCGGTGCCGACCGCGTGGGCGAAGAAGGCGAGGCCGCGC
>JAOPZO010000002.1 GCA_025964065.1 Solirubrobacterales bacterium
CGCGGCCGCCGCGGCCGTCGTCGTCGGCGAGGGACGGCTCGACGCCCAGTCGCTCCAGGGCAAGGTCCCCGGCGAGCTCGCCCGCCTGGCCGCCGCGGCCGGGGTCCCGTGCCACGCGATCGTCGGCTCCGCCTCGCTCGAGGACCTCGGCGCGCTCGCGAGCGTCAGGGTCGCCTCGACGCTCACGGAGCTCGAGGCCGCGGGCCACGCGCTCGGCCGCACCCTGCGCTGAGGCGCCGGGGGAGGAACCGCGCGGACCCGCCGGGGTAGCCTCCCGCGCCGATGCCCGACCGTCCCCGCCCCACCGTGCCCGCTCCCCTCCGGGAGCTGCGCGTGCCGTTCGGCCGCCGCGCGGTCGTCGTGGGCGCGGGCTCGTTCGGCACCGCGGTCGCGGTCCTGCTCGCCCGTGGTGGGCTGCGCACGACGCTGCAGGCGCGCACGCCCGAGCAGGCCGAGCGGCTTCAGGCCGACCGCGCGAACGTCCGCTACCTGCCGGGGGTCGAGTTCCCGTCGCAGCTCCGGATCGGCCACGTCGGCGACGGGCTGGCCCGCGCCGAGTACGTCTTCCTCGGCGTGCCCTCCCGCGGCCTCGACGAGGTCATCGCGGGGCTCGAGGCCGCCGGGCTCGGACCGCGTGCGTCGCTCGTCTCGCTCGCGAAGGGCCTCGTCCCGCCGGACGGCATGGCGCCGACGATCATGATGCGCGCCTCGTTCGGGGAGCAGCGGGTCGCCTGCATCGGCGGCCCCGCGCACGCGCGGGAGATGGTGCACGAGGGCGCCGGGCTCGTCGCCGCCTCGGCGAACGAGGAGCTCGCGAACGCCCTCGCGCAGGTGTTCATCCGCGCGGGCGTCGTCTGCGAGCAGTCCGACGACCCGGTCGGAGTGGAGCTCGCCGGGATCGCGAAGAACGCGGCCGCGCTCGCCGCGGGCGCGACGGAACGGCAGGGCCTGAACGCCGCGGGGGCCGCGGCGGGCCACATCTTCGCCGAGGTGTGGCGCTACGCCGAGGCCCGGGGCGCGCGCCCCGAGTCGATGATCGGCCTGGCCGGCACGGGCGACCTCGTCGCCACGACGCTCGCGCCGCAGTCGCGCAACCGCCGCGCGGGCGAGATGCTCGCCGACGGCGTCCCGGGCGCGGAGATCCCCGACCGGATCGGGCAGGCGGTGGAGTCCTTCGAGACGGTCCCGCTGCTCGCACGGGCGCTCGAGCGCGCCGGGGACGACGCGCCCGTGCTGAGCGGGCTGGCCCGGCTCATCGCCGGGGACCTCCCGCTGGACGACTGGGTCGCCCTCGTGCGCACCACCGTCCCGCCGCCGGCGCGCTGGCGGCACGCGCCGCGGGCCGGGACCTGGGAGCGCATGGTGGCGCACGTGCGGGGCTGGTTCGCGCGCCGGCCGGCCGAGCTCGAGCGCCCCCCGGTCTGACCCGTCAGCCCGCCAGCTCGAACCAGATCCGCGTATGCCCGTCCGACACGACCCCCCACCGCCGGGCCAGGTGCCCGATGAGGTTGAGCCCGTGACCCCCGTCGCGCGGCCCGGCCGACGACGGCTTGCGCAGGCCGCCGCCCTCGTCGCACACCTCGACCCGCAGGCCGCCGTCCGCGACCCAGAACGCGTCCACGTGGACGACGTCGCACGTGCCGAGCCCCGCGTGGAGGACGCTGTTCGTCACCGCCTCCGAGACGAGAAGCGCGGCGTTCGCGGCCAGCGTGCCGTGCAGGCCCATGACGTCGACGACCTCGTGGCGGGCGACGCGAGGCGCCGCGTCGGAGGCCGGGATGCGCAACGCGAGACTGCTCATGTTCTGGCGCGTACCCGCGATACCCGCGGCAGGCACCTGTTGGTTACCAACCGAACGCCCGTGGCTCCGCCCGCGGAGCGACGACGAATGCGGCGATGACCGGCGACGAGGTCGACAAGCCGTTCGAGGCGCGCGTCATCGCCCGTGAGGGCGTGGTCGTCGTGGTCCTCCGCGGCGAGGCGGACCTGCGCGCGGCGGAGGCGATCGACGCGGCCTTCGACGCCGCGGCGAAGCACCCGGGACCGCTCGTCGCGGACCTCACCGAGCTGCTCTTCCTCGACTCGAGCGGGCTCCGTGCGGTCATCCAGGCGCACTCGCGGATCGTCTCCCAGGGCCGCCGCTTCGGCCTCGCCGCCGATCCGGACGGCGCGGTCGGGAAGGTCCTCGCGCTGACCCAGCTCCACCGGCTCATGCCGGTCCACCCGGACCGCGAGACGGCCGCGCGGGCGTTGCGGGGCTGATCCTCCGCAGTCCCTCCGCACCGTGCGGTCGTTCGTCACGGGGCGCGGCGCGACGGGCCTCTACGGTGGACGACCCGATGGCCGTCACCCCCACCCGAGACCCCTGGACCGACCTGCTGCAGACCGGCCGCGATCAGGACCGGTTGGTCGGCGAGGCCTTCGAGGGCCCGCGCGCCGCGACGCTCCGCCCGGTCCCCGCCGACCTCCACCCCGCCGTCCGCGCCGCGCTCTCCAAGCAGGGCATCACCGAGCTCTACGGGCACCAGGCCGAGGCGCTCGAGGCGGCCTGGGCGGGGCCGACGATCGTCACGACGGGCACCGCGTCCGGGAAGTCGCTCTGCTTCCAGCTGCCGACGCTCGACGTCCTCTGCCGCGACGCCAAGGCCCGCGCGCTCTACCTCTACCCGACGAAGGCACTCGCGCAGGACCAGGCGCGCTCGCTCAACGCCTTCGGGCTCGCGAAGCAGGTCCGGCCGGCGATCTACGACGGGGACACGCGGAAGGAGGACCGGGCGCAGGTGCGGCGCCGGGCGAACCTCGTGCTCACGAACCCGGACATGCTGCACATGGGGATCCTGCCCCATCACCGCCAGTGGGCCGACCTGCTCTGCAACCTCGCGGTGGTGGTCGTCGACGAGGCGCACGTGTACCGCGGCGTCTTCGGCTCGCACGTCGCCAACGTCCTGCGGCGCCTGCGGCGGATCGCGAACGCGTACGGCACCGAGCCGCGCTTCGTGCTCGCGAGCGCCACGGTCGCCAACCCGGTCGAGCTCGCCGAGAAGCTGACGGGCCTCGCGCCCATCGCGCTCGTGGACGAGGACGGCTCCCCCGGCGCGTCGCGGAAGATCGCGATGTGGAACCCGCCCGTGGTCGACGAGGTGCTGCAGACCCGTCGCCCCGCGACCTCCGAGGCGGGCGAGCTGCTCGCCGACCTCGTGCGAGCGGGGGCGCGGACGATCTGCTTCATCCGCTCGCGCAAGGGTGCGGAGGTCGTCGCGCGCGCGGCGCAGGAGCACCTCCGCGGGACGGGCGACGCGGCGCTCGCCGACCGCGTCGCCGCGTACCGCGCGGGCTACACGACCCAGCAGCGCCACGAGCTCGAGCGGCAGCTCACCCAGGGCGAGCTGCTCGCGGTGGTCACGACGAGCGCGCTGGAGCTCGGCATCGACATCGGCGCGCTCGACGCGGCGGTCGTCGTGACGTTCCCCGGGACGGTCGCGTCGCTCAAGCAGATGTGGGGCCGCGCGGGTCGCCGGGGGCGCGGGCTCGCGGTGTACGTCGCGGGCGAGGACGCGCTCGACCAGTTCTTCTGCCGCCACCCGGACGAGTTCCTCGACCGCCCGGTGGAGTCGGCGATCCTCGACCACGAGAGCGAGGAGATCCACTTCCAGCACCTGCTCTGCGCGGCGCACGAGGGCCCGCTGGACCCCGTCACGGACACGGAGGTCCTCGGGCCGCGGCTCGCGGCGCACTGCGCGCAGCTCGTCGGCCGGGGGGAGCTCGTGGAGCGCCGCGGCACCTTCACCCTGCGCAAGCCCGAGGACTACCCGGCCGCCCGCGTGTCGCTCCGCTCGGGCTCGATGGAGCTCGTGTCGATCGTCGAGGTCACGGGCGGCGAGGTGCTCGGCACGACGGAGGGCTCGCGTTCGCACTCCACGGTGCACGAGGGCGCGGTCTACCTCCACATGGGCCGTCAGTACGAGGTGCGAGAGCTCGACCTCGAGCGCTCCCGGGCGCTCGTCACCCCGTTCACGGGCGACTGGTACACGCAGCCCAAACGCGAGACGCTCACGCACATCGAGGAGCTCCTGGACCGCCGGGACACGCTCGGGGTGACGCTCTCCTACGGCGTCATCACGGTGACCGAGCAGGTTCTGGGCTACCAGCGCAAGCGGCTCTCGGACCACGAGGAGCTCGGGATGGAGGCGCTCGACCTGCCGCCGACGGCATTCACCACGCGCGGCCTCTGGTACGAGCTCGGGCCCGAGCTGCTGTGGGAGGACTTCCCCATGGACGTGCTGCTGGGCACGCTGCACGCCACGGAGCACGCGCAGATCGCGGTGCTGCCGCTCATCGCGATGTGCGACCGCTGGGACATCGGCGGGCTCTCGACGAACCTCCACCCGCAGACGGGCGGGGCGACGATCTTCATCCACGAGGGCCACCCGGGCGGCGTCGGCATCACCCGCACGGGCTTCGAGCAGTTCGAGCGCCTCGCCGCGGATGCCCACCGGCTCATCTCGGAGTGCCGGTGCCGGGCGGGCTGCCCGTCCTGCGTGCAGTCCCCCAAGTGCGGCAACCTGAACGAGCCGCTGGCGAAGGACGGGGCGGCCGAGCTGCTCGCGCGGATGCTGGACCGGTAGCTGAACACGGGCGTTCGGTGTTCTGGTTTCCTGTGCGGCGTGCCCGGACGACGCTGGACCGCATGGATGCTCGGCGCGCTCGCGACGGGGGTGCTCGTGGCGCCGCCGGGTGCCGCCGCCGCGTCGACCGCGGGCCAGTTGCGGGCGGGGGCAGGGCAGGCGGACATCACGCCGCCCCGGACGGGCTACTACCTCGGCGGGTGGACCCGCGCGGACCGGCTCGCGAAGGGGCAGAGCACGCGGCTCTACGCCAACGCGCTCGTGCTCCAACGCGGCGAGCGGAAGATGGCGCTCGTCGCGGTCGAGCTCTTCTCGATCGCCGCCGGCCTGCAGGAGGACGTCGCGCGCGAGCTCGCGGACCTGGGCTACGACCAGTCCTCCGTGCTGCTCGCCGCCTCGCACACCCACTCGGGCCCGGGCGGCTTCTCGAACAACCCGACGTACAACACCGCCGCGCCGTCGGCCGCGACGATCACCTCGCCGGAGACGTTCGTGCAGTTCTTCTCGCCGCTGCCGGCCGACCGCCAGCTCTACACGTTCCTCGTCAAGCAGATCGCGGCGTCGATCCGCCGCGCCGACGCCGACCGCGGCCTCGCGGAGGCCGCGTGGGGCCACACGCGGCTCACCGACCTCACGGACAACCGCTCGATCGAGGCGCACCTGGCGAACTACGGCATCGACGTGCCGTTCGGCGAGGGCCGCGCGGACATGGCGCCGGGCGGGCGGCTCTCGACGATCGACCCGACGGTCGACGTGCTGCGCGTGGACAAGCTCCGCGCCCGGAAGGGGAAGCCGGCGCGGCGCATCCCGATCGGCGCCTACTCGAACTTCGCCGACCACGGCACCGTCGTGAAGAGCGAGACCGAGGCGTACTCGGGCGACCACCACGCGGCGGCATGGCGCCTGTTCGCCGACCGCGTCCGCAAGGCCGCGAAGGTGCCGCGGCTGCAGACCGTCGTGAACGTGTACCCCAACGGCGCGGAGGGCGACCAGAGCGCCGGACTGCGGCGGACGGGCATCGCCGGCGCCGTCGAGGTCGGCTCGCGCGAGGCCGAGGCGATGTTCGAGGCCTGGCGGGACGCCGGCAAGCGCATGTCCCGGACGCCGGTGCTCGACCTGCGCTGGACGCGCACCTGCTTCTGCGGGCGCGACACCGCGACGGGCCCCGTGGACGACGAGGGCGTCGTCGGCGCCGGCTTCCTCACGGGCTCCGAGGAGGGTCGCGGGCCGCTCTTCGAGATCACGGGGATCCCCCTGGAGGGGAGGACGTCGCCCGTCGAGGACCCGGTGCAGGGCCGCAAGCTCCAGGTGCCCGTCGCCTCGCCGCCGCCCGCCACGGTCGTCGGCGTCTACCGGATCGGCGACGGCGTCATCGCGACGATCCCGGGCGAGCCGACGAAGGAGGTCGGCGTCCGGGTCCGCAAGGCGGTGCTCGCGGAGCTCGCCGGGAAGGGCGTCGAGAGCGTCACGATCGGCGGCCTCGCCCAGGACTTCATCCAGTACGTGACGACCCCGGAGGAGTACGGCACCCAGAGCTACGAGGGTGCCTCGACGCTGTACGGGACGAACACCGCGACGTTCCTGCAGGAGCGCCTCGCGGAGCTCGCCCGCGCGATGGCGACCGGCGGGCCCGCGCCCATGGCGTTCCCGCTCGACACGAGCTTCGGGGTGCTCCCGGACGGTCCGGCGTTCGACCCGGGCGCCGACCGCGGCACGATCACGACGCAGCCCGCCGCTTCGGTGGCGCGACTCGAGAAGGTCACGCTCGCATGGACGGGCGGGGTGAACGGAAGCGACCGGCCCGTCGACCGCGCGTTCGTGAGCGCGCAGCGGCTCGTCGGCAAGCGGTGGCGGACCGTCGACTCCGACCTCGCGCTCGCGATGCTCTGGCGCGCGGACGCCGCAGGCAGGTACACGCTCGAGTGGCAGCCCGCGGCGACGGTCCCGGTCGACACGTACCGGCTGCGGGTGACCGCGACGCGGTACGAGCTCGTCTCGCGGAGCTTCGCGGTGACCGCGTCCACGGCGGCGCGGGTGCGCGCCGTGCGCCGCGCGGCCGACGGCAGCGTGCGCGCCACGCTCGCGTTCCCGGCCTACGACGCCGCCGACCTCATCCCGCCGCCACCCCCGGCCTCCGTGCGGGTCCCGGCCCGCTACGTGCGCGGCGGGCGCGTCGTGCTGCCGGCCGCGGCCGTGCATGACCGCCGAGGCAACCCCAACGGCGCGCCGGCCTCGCTGCCGCTGGGCTGAGCGGGGCGGCGTCGCCCGAAGGACCCGGAGGGGCCCGGCACTCCCGGGGAGGGGTGCGCAACTTCGCGCGCTTCCGCCCCGGAAGTTGCGCAGAAGCGCGCAGGCCGGCGTCAGCCTGGCGTGGGGCGCCGATGGTGCGGCCATGCCACGGAACCGGCAGCGCACCCTGGGGGGGCTCGTCACGACGTTCGTCGTCGGCGGGGCGCTGCTGTCGCCCGTGGCACCCGCGTCGGCCGGCGGCGCCGCCGTCCCGCCGCAGGACGGCGCCGCCGGC
>JAOPZO010000006.1 GCA_025964065.1 Solirubrobacterales bacterium
GGCGGCCGCCGCGCCCCCGGCGATCGCCGCGCTCCCCGGCGCCGTCCTCAAGGCGCTCGCGGGCCAGGTCGCCAAGCGCATCCCGAAGGCGGACCTCGACGAGCGCGACCCGGACTACATCCGCGACAACCTCCCGCTCTTCTGGCTCGTCTCGAGCCTCTGGTACCGCGGGGAGGTCCGCGGCCTCGGGAACATCCCCGAGAAGGGCCCGGTGCTCCTCGTCGGCAACCACTCCGGCGGCAACCTGACGCCGGACACGCTCGTCTTCACGCTCGCGTTCACGACGTACTTCGGGGTCGAGCGCCGCTTCTTCCAGCTCGCCCACAACCTCGTCCTCTCCATGCCCGGCCTCGGCCGCCTGCGGAAGTTCGGGACGGTGGCCGCCTCCCCCGCGAACGCGCGGCAGGCGCTCGAGACCGGCGCCGCGCTGCTCGTGTACCCCGGGGGCGACTACGAGGTCCACCGCCCGAGCTGGGAGAGCGCGCGCGTCGACTTCGACGGCCGCAAGGGCTGGATCCGCCTCGCGCTCGAGCACGACGTGCCGATCGTGCCCGTGGTGTCGATCGGCGGCCAGGAGACGGCGCTGTTCCTCACCCGCGGGGAGGGCCTCGCCAAGCTCCTGCGCCTCGACAAGGCCTTCCGCCTCAAGGTCCTCCCCATCTCGCTCGCGCTGCCCTGGGGGCTGAACGTCGGCGACATGGCGGGCCACATCCCGCTGCCGGCGAAGATCACGGTCGAGGCGCTCCCGCCCGTTCACCTGCGCGAGGAGTTCGGGCCCGAGCCCGACGTCGACGAGGTCTACGACCACGTCACCCGCCTGATGCAGGACACGCTCGACGCGCTCGCGGCCGAGCGCCGCTGGCCGGTGGTCGGCTGATGCGCGTCGCCGCCTCCACCGACATCAGCGCGCCGCCCGAGGCGGTCTGGGCGTTCATCGCCGACCCCGGGAAGGTCCTGCACTTCATGTCGGGGGTGACCCGCTGGGAGGTCGTCTCCGAGGAGCCGACGGGCCAGGGCGCCCGCTACCGGATGCTCATGCGCGTCGGCTCGGCGGAGGTCGGCTCGCTCGTCGAGGTCGTGGAGTTCACCCCGGCCCGCGACCTCGCCTGGACGTCGGTGACCGGCATCGACCAGCGCGCCCGCTGGCGCCTGCGCGACCGCAGCACGAACCCGCTGCGACCCCGGACCCACGTCGAGTTCCGGCTCTCCTACGGCGTCGCGGGGGCGGGGCTCGCGGGCTGGGTCGCGGAGCGGCTCGGCGCCCCGCAGGTCCACCGCCACCTGCGGCGCTCGCTCGCGCAGCTCAAGCGCCAGGTGGAGTACGAGGAGCTGCGGACGGCGGCGGCCGAGCGCCGTGCGAAGAAGAGCGCCCGGGCCTAGGAGCGGGCACCGGCGCCGCGCGGCGCCGGGTACGCTCGGGCGGTCGTGCCCCCCGCGCCCCTGGACATCCTGATCGTCGACGACGACGCGCCCCTGCGCGACATGCTCGAGCGCTCGTTCACCCGCGAGGGGCACCGCACGACGGCCGTGGCGGACGGCGAGCAGGCGCTCGCGCAGACCGAGTCCGGCCGCTACGACGTCGTGCTCCTCGACGTCGCGCTCGGCCCGGGCCCCTCGGGCTACGACGTCTGCCGCGTGATCCGCAGCCGCCGGGACGTCACCCCGATCATCATGCTCACGGCCCTCGACTCCGAGGCCGACGTCGTCCTCGGGCTGGAGGCGGGCGCGGACGACTACGTCACGAAGCCCTTCGGCCTCGCCGAGCTCCGCTCGCGCATCCGGGCGGTCATGCGCCGCGCGAACGGGCGCGTCGTCGACGACTCCGTCCTGCGGATCGACACGATCTCGCTCGACCGGAAGAACCGCGCCGTCGAGCGCGACGGGGAGACGGTGAAGCTCACGTTCTCCGAGTTCGAGCTCGTCTCGTGCCTCATGGCGCGGCCCGGCCGGCTCTTCAACCGGCAGGAGCTCCTGCGCGCGATCTGGGGCGACTCGGCCTACCGCGACCCGCGGGCGATCGACGTCCACATCCGCCACCTGCGCGAGAAGCTCGAGGAGACCCCCGAGGAGCCGAACCTCATCCTCACCGTCCGCGGCGCGGGCTACCGCTTCCGGGAGGCGTAGTTGCTGCGCCGCTCCCGGCGCCCGTTCGGCCTGCGCTCCCGACTGCTCCTCGCGCTCGTCGCGACGTCGCTCGCGACGCTCCTGGCCGCCGCGCTCGCGCTGTTCTCCCCACTGCAGGACCGGCTGCGCGAGCAGCAGGCCTCGGGCCTCACCGCCGCCGGGCGCACCGCCCGGCCCGGGATCGAGGCGGCGATCCGGCGCGACCTGCGCGACGTCGGCGTCGTCGGGCTCGAGACCTCCACGGCGCTCCGCGGGCTCGCCGCGCGTGCGAGCGCCCAGGTCGCGGTGACCGACGTCGCGGGCGTCCCGCTCGAGGGCTCCGTGCCGCCGGGCGACGACCTGCTCGACGTCCGCGAGGTCCTCGCGACGAACGCGACGACGATCACCCGCCAGGACGACCGCCAGCGGATCGCGCTGCCGCTCAACACGAAGCCGCCGTTCTTCGGCACGCTCGAGAACCCGCGCTTCCCGTTCTACGTCCTCGTGCTCCGGCAGTCCGACGCGCAGGTCTCGCGCACCGTCGACGAGGTCCGTCAGGCGTTCGCGACCGCCGCCGTCGTCGGGCTCGGCAGCGCCATCATCCTCGGGCTCTTCCTCACGACGACGCTCACCCGACGCCTCGCGCGCCTGCGGGACGCCGCCGTGCGCATCACGACGGAGGGCATGGACGCGCCCACGCCGCTCGACGAGAGCTCGGACGAGGTCGGCGACCTCGCCCGAGCGATGGGCCGCATGCAGGAGGGGCTCCGGCGCCAGGAGGACGCGCGTCGCCAGTTCGTCGCCACCGCCTCCCACGAGCTCCGGACGCCCCTGACCTCGCTCAGCGGGAACCTCGAGCTGCTCGGGGAGGACCTCGCCGCCGTCGACTTCGACCGGGAGGACGCCGTGCGCCAGGTCACCGCCGCGCAGGGCGAGATCCGGCGGCTGCGCAACCTCGCGACGGAGCTCCTCGACCTCTCGCGCCTCGACGCCGGCGTCGCGCTGCGCTCCGAGCCCGTCGAGCTCGGCGAGGTCGCCCGCGCGGTCGCCGCGGAGTTCGCGCTGCAGGCACACGAGCGCCGCACGCTCCTGGAGGTCGTCCCGCCCCGCGGGCCCTGCTGGGCGCAGGGCGACCCCGACGCGGTCGCGCGCGTCGCGCGCATCCTCATCGACAACGCGCTGCGCTACACGCCACCCTCGACCGCCGTGCGGGTCCTGACGGGGTACGCGGGCGAGGGCGCGACCCTCGCGGTCGTCGACGACGGCCCCGGGGTGCCCATGGAGGAGCACGAGGCGATCTTCGAGCGCTTCCGCCGCGGCGCCGCGACCCGAGGGGAGGGCGGCTTCGGCCTCGGCCTCGCGATCGGCCGCGAGCTCGCGCAGCGCCTGGGCGGCGGGCTCGAGCTCGAGCCGGCCACCCCCCACGGCGCCCGCTTCGTGCTCACGCTGCCGATCGAGCTGCCCGCGGGCGGCGTCGAGCACTAGGGCCCCCGCCCGCGGCTACGCTCGCCCCATGAGCACCCGCACCGGGACCGTCGAGTGGGACGGCCATCGCACCTGGTACCGCGTCGACGGCGAGATCGACCCCGCCGACCCGGACGCCCCCGCGCCGCTCGTCGTGCTGCACGGCGGCCCGGGCTTCCCGCACGACTACCTCGAGTCGCTCGCCGCCCTCCACAGCGAGACGGGCCGGACCGTCGTCATGTACGACCAGATCGGCGGCGGCCGCTCGGACCACCTCCCCGACGCGGACCCGTCCTTCTGGACCGTCGACCTCTTCAAGCAGGAGCTCGAGCGCGTCCTCGAGGCGCTCGGGGTCGCCGGGGGCTACCACCTGCTCGGCCAGAGCTGGGGCGGCATGCTCGCGATGGAGCACGCGCTCGACGACCCCGCCGGGCTGCTGTCCCTCGTCATCGCGAACTCGCCCGCGAGCATGGACCTCTGGGTGCGCGAGGCGAACCGCCTCCGGGCGGACCTCCCGCCCGACGTGCAGGCCACGCTCACCAGGCACGAGCAGGCGGGCACCACGGACGACCCTGCGTACGAGGAGGCGATGATGGCCTTCTACGAGCGGCACGTCTGCCGCCTGCCGCAGCCCTGGCCCGAGGAGGTCCAGCGCGCGTTCGCGACGGTCGCGGAGGACCCGACGGTCTACAACACGATGAACGGACCGAGCGAGTTCCACGTCATCGGCGTGATCAAGGACTGGGACATCACGGACCGCCTCCCGGAGATCCAGGTCCCCTGCCTCGTCATCGCCGGCGAGTTCGACGAGGCGACCCCCGCCGTCATCGCCCCGATCGTCGCCGGCCTCGCGGACGTCCGCTCGGTCGTCATGGACGGCACGAGCCACCTCAGCCACGTCGAGGCGCCCGAGCGCTTCCGGCGCCTCGTCGCGGGCTTCCTCGCCGAGCAGGACGACGCGGAGGACTGACCCCGCAACGCACCGCGGCCGCCCGGAGGCGGCCGCGGCACCCGGTGCAGCCCGGAGCGCTCAGGCGGCCTCGGCCGGCTCCTTGACCTTCGACTCGGGGAGCGAGAGGTACGGGTTGACGTAGTCCTCGTCGTCCGTCTTCTCCTCGTGGTAGGCCGACTCGACGTTGACCGCCCAGATGTCGTGGCCCGTGGCGTGGAGGCAGTTGTCCACCGCGCGCATCGCCGACAGCATCGAGTGGTCGGAGTTGTTGTACCGGTGCAGCCCGTTGCGGCCGACCTGCTGGAAGCCCTTCAGCGGATCGAGCCACTCGCGGATCGTCGCGACGCGCTCGGCGTAGGTCTCGTCGTACATCGGGTACGCGAGCGGGACGCGCGTCACGTAGCCGCGGCGCACGGCCGAGGCCTTCGCGAGGCCGAGCTTCTCGAGCTCGGAGGTCGCGAGCGCGACGAGGTCCTCGTCGGCCATCGTCCAGAGGTGGTCGCCCTGGAAGGCGAAGTACTCCATGCCGATGCAGGACGCGTCCGGGTCCGGGACCATCCACGGGCTCCAGGAGCGGAAGTTCTGGATGCGGCCGACCTCGACCCCGTCCTCGTGGATGTAGATCCAGTTGTCCGGGAACAGGTCCTCGCCGTCGAGGACGAGCGAGACCGTGAGGAAGTCGCGGTAGCGCAGGCCCTTCGCGGCCTCCACGACCTCCGGCGGCGGCGGCGGGTCCGAGATGGCGGACGTCGCGCGCAGCGGCAGCGAGGAGATCGTGAACTCCGGCTCGATGCGCTCGCCGTTCGCCCACACCGCGACGACCTCGCCGTCGACGGCCTCGATGCGCTCGACGGGCGTCTCGAGGCGGACCTCGCCGCCCATCTCCTCGATGCGCTCGGTCATCATCTCCCACATCTGGCCGGGGCCGTAGCGGGGGTACTGGAACTTGTCGATGAGCGACTTGATGTCGTCGTCGCCGTTGCCGAAGAACGCGGACTTCGCCGCGGAGTAGAACGAGAGCCCCTTGATGCGCTGGGCGGCCCACTCGGCGCGGAGCTCGGTGGTCGAGACGCCCCAGACCTTCTCCGTGTAGCCCTTGAAGAAGTGGGAGTACAGGCGCCAGCCGAAGCGGTTGACGACCCACTCCTCGAGGTTCTCCTCGTTGCCCTTCTTCTTCATCGACGCGCGCAGGTAGGAGAGTCCGCAGAGCAGGAGCTCCCACGGGCCGAGCTTCTTGATGACGTCCATGCCCTGCAGCGGGTAGTCGAGGAACTTGCCGCGCCAGAAGATGCGCGACTGGCGCGGGCGCATGAGGAACTCGTCGCCCATGATCTCGAGCCAGAGGTCGTTGACCTCCTTGTTCTTCGTGAAGAAGCGGTGCCCGCCGAGGTCGAACCGGAAGCCCTCGGGGTCGACGACGGTCTTGGCGATGCCGCCGACCTGGTCCTCGGCCTCGAAGACGATGACCTTCTTGCCGGCCTTCGCGAGCAGGTAGCCCGCGGAGAGGCCGGCGGGGCCTCCGCCGATGACCACGTAGGGCTTGGGGGCGCCGCCGTCGGCGGCGTAGTCCGCCGCGTCGTCGGAGCGGTCGATGAGCGTCATGTCCCACACCTTGCCCGCACATGCGCGCGATCCGACGCCCCGCTAACCGACCCCAACATTCCCTAACGGCGTCAGGCGCCTGCCTCGAGCGCGCGGCGCGCGCGCCGTTCCGCGGCGAGGTCCCGCGGGGCCGCGGTCTTGCGGTAGAGCGTCGCGCGGACGCCCCGCGGGAGGCGCCGGTTGCCGAAGCGCGGCTGCACGCCGATGCGGACGAGGCTCGGGTTGCGATCGGCCTGGCGCTGCCACTGCGCGGAGCGCTTGCGCACGAGCGCGGTCCAGGGCGCGCCCCAGCTCGCGGTCCGGATGATCGGGTTCACGAGCACGAGCGTCTGCCCCGGGCGCAGCGAGGAGACGTAGGAGGCGAGGACCCGCGAGGGCTTCGCGTCCTCGAGCCGGTCGAGCGCGTTGCGCCAGTCGAAGATGAGCGGGTCCCGCACGAGCGAGATCGAGTCCGCGAACCGCAGCCCCTCCGGCAGGTAGTAGTGGAGCACCGGGGTCTGCTCGGGGTGCACGGAGACGACGAGGTCGCCGGGGTACACATCGGCCTTGATCTTCGCGGCGACGAGCCGCACGTTGCTCTTGCCCTCGAGCTCCCCCGTCCGCGGGTCCCACCACAGCGCGCAGATGATCGCGAGCGTGATGAGCCCGAGCCGCCCGGCGTTCGCGAGCCCGACGCCCGCCAGGAGCAGCGCGGGGCCGACGAAGACGGCGAAGTAGCGGCCGGTGAACGCGGGCGTGACCTGCGAGGCGGTCCAGGCGACGGCGAGCCCGGCGACCGGCAGGACCACGAGCGTCCAGATCGCGGTGGTGCGCGCGCGGTCCTCGGCGCTCGCGGCCGGCGCATGCTGCGCCTTGACGACGGTGGCGAGCCCGGCGCCCCCGGTCAGGGCGAGCGCGAGCGGCACCTCCTTGCCGCCGAGGATGTTCGTGATCGGGCCGAAGATCGAGCCGAGCGTCGGCTTCTCCGACCACGGGGCGCCGGTCTCCGCGGCCTGCGCGGCGAGCGACGGCAGCCAGGGCGCGTAGAGCAGCCCGACGGCGCCGAAGCCGATCACGGCGTCCTTCAGGAACGCGCGCCGGTCGTCCGTGGCCAGGAACGCCGGGACGAGCGCGACCACGGTCCCCACGCCGAGGAACAGGCCCCAGTTGTGGGTGTAGACGAGCGCCGCGAGGCTGAGCGAGAAGAGCGGCAGGAACGCGCGGCGGCGGAAGACGAACACGCGCACGAGCGCCGCGGCGACGACGAGCGCCAGCAGCGACACGAGCGCGTACATGCGCGTCTCCTGCGCGTAGTACGTGAGGAACGGGTTCATCGTCGCGAGGATCGCCGCGAAGACGCCCGCGCGCCGCCCGAACGTGCCCGCGCCGGCCCAGTAGGCGACGGGGATCGAGAGCAGCGCGAAGCCGAGCGACAGGACGTGGGTCGTCGCCTGCCCGTCCCCGAAGACCGACATCCAGACGTGCAGGACGAGGTAGTAGAGCGGCGGGGAGCCGTCGAGCCGCAGCACGCCCGGGATGTCGAGGAAGCCGTGGGAGGCGATGCCGACGGAGAGCCCCTCGTCGATCCAGAACGGCGCGTGGAGCGCCGTGGTGCGCAGCCAGCCCGAGAACAGCAGCAGCGCGCCCAGCCCGAGCACCAGGCGCGCGGTGAGCGGCACGGCCCGCAGGGCGGGAAGCGCCCGGAGGCGCGGGAGGCGCAGGCCGCCGCGCGGGTACGCGGGGGCGCTCACCCGCACAGCCCCAGGACGCGCCAGTTGCCGTTCGTCGCGAGCGTCTCGAAGGGGGAGCCGGCGACGGGGCGCAGCGGCGGCACCGGGTTCGAGCCCGGGACGGTCGCGACCCGGAAGACGACGCCGGGCCGGGACGGGACGAGCCCGACGCGGTTGGCGTGCACGTCGAGCTGCCAGGCGACGGCGGGCACGAGGAACGCGCCGGTGCTCACGGGGCCGCACGCGAGGATCCGCCCGGGGCCTCCGGCGTCCGCGACGGAGCGCGCGAGGTCGTCCTGCAGGCGGCCCTGGTAGGCGAGGTTGTCGAGCATCCGGCCCGTCCCGCCCCAGTCGGGCACGGAGAAGGCCACCGCGACGAGCGCTGCGAGCACGAGCACCCCGCGGGCCGGGAGGCGCCGGAGCTCCTGCGCGAGCAGCCCGACGCCGACGCAGGCGACGACCACGCCGAGCACCACGGGCATCACGAGGTAGCGCTGGTTCCCCGAGAAGCCGTTCGAGGTCATGTACGCCACGACGCCGAGCCAGACGACCGCCATCCCGGCGAGGAGGGCGATGGCCCGCACCGGGGTGCCGCGGCCGCGGCGCAGCACGAGGACGGCGAGGAGGGCGAGGACGCCGAGCACGACCGGCAGGGACAGCATGTCCCCCGCGTCCTTCACGACCTCGAGCGCCGGGTTGTCCGCGAAGGCCGGGGAGTTCGGGTTGGGTTGCTGCGCCCGGTCCGACGCGCGGTTCAGGTTGCCGGAGCCCCAGAGCTCGGGGCCGAGCCACAGGACGGGCAGCGACAGGAAGCCGAGGGCGACGAGCTTCAGCGCGTCCCGCTCCCGCCAGACGAGCCAGAGGCCGTAGAGCCCGAAGAACGGCCACGCCTCGGGCCGCAGGAGCGCGGCGGCGAGGCCCAGCGCGAACGCCTGCCGGGTGCGCCCGGCGAGGTGCCGGTCGATGGCACCGAGGACGGCGGCGGCCATCAAGCCCTCGGAATTGCCGAGCGCGGCGTTCTTGAAGTACCAGGGGGCGAGGATCAGCGCGCCGAGGGCCGCGGCGCCCGCGACGGGCCCACCCAGCCGGCGGGCGACCCGGTAGGCGAAGGCGATCCCGAGCAGCCCGCCCGCGCGGGCCACGACGAGCCACAGCGACGGCGCGGCGTCGCCGAACAGCGCGAACGGGACGGTGAAGAGCGCCGGGAGCGGCTTCCAGGACGGCCCGTCGGTCGTGACGAGGTCGAGCTGGGCGATCTCGCGGCCCCAGATGATCCAGGCCCACGGATCGTACGTCGGCGTGCTCGGCAGGAGCAGGCTCAGCGCCGCAAGCGCCAGGCAGGCGCCGACGACGAGCAGCAGCGAGCGGTCCCGCACGGGAACGGGGACGGCGTCGAGCGGGCGGGGTTCGAGCAGGGTGGCGACGCCGACGACGGTACCCCTCCCAGCCCTCGCGCCAACCGTGAACCGTGATTCACTGTTCAGTCATGTCGACCCGCGACGACCGCCGTGCCGCCGCCCGTGAGGGGATCCTGGCCGCCGCGCACCGCCAGGTGGCCGAGGGCGGATGCGCCTCGGCGTCCGTCGCGGCGGTCGCGGGCCGCGCCGGCGTCGCGGCGGGCTCGCTGTACCGCCACTTCCCGAGCCGGGCCGACCTCCTCGCCGAGGTGGTCGGGAGCGCGCTCCGCGCCGAGCACCTGCAGCTCGCGGACGCCGCGCGCGAGGCCGGGACGCCGCGGGCGGCGCTGAGCGCATGGGTGCGCGTCGCGA
>JAOPZO010000054.1 GCA_025964065.1 Solirubrobacterales bacterium
CGCGGCCGACCTCGAGCGCGTCCATCATCTGCGGGAAGCCCTTGTTCAGACCGCCCTCCTCGCCCCCGAGGATGTTCTCGGCGGGGCAGCGGTAGCCGTCGAAGACGAGCTCGGTGGACTCGACGCCCTTGTAGCCCATCTTCTTCAGCTTCGGCGGGACCGTGAGGCCCTTGTAGGCGCCCGTGTTCTCGCCGACGCCGGACTCCTTCTCGGCGATGAAGCACGTCATGGCCTGGTGGTTCTTCGCCGCGTTCGGGTCCGTCTTGACGAGCACGAAGACGAGCGAGCTCATGAGGCCGTTCGTGACCCACATCTTCTGGCCGTTGATCTCGTAGGTGCCGTCGTCCTGCTTCGTGGCGGCCGTCTTGATCGCCTGGACGTCGGAGCCGAGCTCGGGCTCGGACATGGAGAACGCCGCGCGCATCTCGCCCGTGGCCATCTTCGGGAGGTACTTCGTCTTCTGCTCGTCCGTGCCGAACTTGAGCAGGAGGTAGATGCCGATGAAGTGCGTGTTGATGACGCCGGAGATCGAGACCCAGCCGCGGGCGAGCTCCTCGACGATCATCGTGTACGTCGTCAGGTCGAGCCCGAGGCCGCCGTACTCCTCCGGGATCGTGATCCCGAAGAGGCCGAGCTCCTTCATCTGCTCGACGATGGGCTCGGGGTAGAGGTCCTCGTGGTCGTAGTGCTCGGCGTTCGGCAGGATCTGCTCGTCGGTGAACTGCCGGACCATCGCGATGATCTCGCGCTGGTCCTCGGTCATGTCGCTGTTCGTCGGAGCGGTGCTCACGGCCATGTGAAGGTCTCCTGCCGTCGTCGTGTGGAGGCGGGTTTGCGGGCTGGAAGGGGCTACGGAGGATACTCCCGAAGGGCTCACGGGTCACCGCGCGATGCGCCGACCCGTCGTGCTTGGATGCCTCGCATGAACTTCGCCCGGGACGTCGTCCAGGCCGCCGAGCCCGGGAAGCTCGCGCTCGTCGAGCTGGCGCGCGACGGCGCACGCCGCGAGTGGACCTTCGGCGAGGTCGACGACGGCGCGGCGCGCCTCGCGGGCTGGATGCTCGCCCGGGGCGTCGGCAGGGGCGACGTGGTCATGACGCTCGTCGGCAACCGGCCCGCCTGGGTCATGGCGATGGTCGCCTGCTTCCGGCTCGGCGCCGTCGTGCTGCCGTGCACGGAGCAGCTGCGCCCGAAGGACCTGGCGGGGCGCGTCGGAGTCGTCTCCCCCGTTCTCATCCTGGCCGACCGCCGCAACGCGGGGGTCCTGGCCGCCGCCGGCCTCGAGGCGACGTTCCTGGACGCGCCGGGCCTCTTCGACGGCCCGGACGTCGCGCCCGCCGCGGAGCTCGACGCGCTCGACCCCTGCCTCGTGACGTTCACGAGCGGCACCGCCGGCGCGCCGAAGGCCGTCCTCCACGGCCAGCGCTACCTGACCGGGCAGGCCGTGCAGGCGCGCTCGTGGCTCGCGCCCGCGCCCGGGGAGCTCGTGTGGTGCACCGCGGCGAGCGGCTGGTCCAAGAGCGCCCGGAACGTGTTCATCGCCCCGTGGATGCGCAGCGCGCCCGCGCTCCTCCACGACGCCCGCTTCGACCCGGCGGAGCGCCTCGAGCTGCTGGAGCGCGAGGGGGTCGCGGTGCTCTGCATGGCCCCGACGGAGTACCGCGTCATCGCCGCACGGGTGCCGCTGCGGCGCTTCCCCGCCCTCCGCGGCCTCGTCGCGGCGGGCGAGGCGCTGAACCCCGAGGTCCTGCGGGCGTGGGAGGCGGCGACGGGCCTCCCGATCCGCGACGGCTACGGCCAGACGGAGACCGGGCAGCTCACGGGCATGCCGGCGGGCGGCGAGATCCGCCCGGGCTCCATGGGTCGCGCCCTGCCGGGGACGCGGCTGTGGATCGAGGACGGGGAGCTCGTCGCAGACCCGGCGACCGTCCCGACGTTCTTCCTGGGCTACCTCGGCGCGGACGGTGCCCTCACGGGCGGCCCCCGGCACGGGGAGCCCTGGCGCACGGGCGACCGCGTGCGCGAGGACGCCGACGGCTTCCTCTTCTTCGAGGGCCGCACGGACGACGTGATCATCTCCGCCGGATACCGCATCGGGCCGTTCGAGGTCGAGAGCGCGCTCGTGGAGCACCCCGCCGTCGCCGAGGCCGCGGTGGTCGCCGCGCCGGACCCGGAGCGCGGGAGCGTCGTGCGGGCGGTCGTGGTCCTGCGCCCCGGCTTCCACGGCACCCCGGAGCTCGCGCGGGAGCTCCAGGACCACGTGAAGGGCGCGACCGCGCCGTACAAGTACCCGCGGCTCGTGGAGTGGGCGGACGAGCTGCCGAAGACCGCAAGCGGGAAGGTGCGGCGGGCGCTGCTGCGCGGCGAGGACTGAGGCGCGGATCGCCCCTGGTGCGGGGCCCCGCGGCGGCGTACGCTCGGCGCTCCGTGAGCGTGCTCGTCATCCACCTCCTCGGGCCACCGGAGGTCGAGCGGGACGGCAGCGCCGTCGCGCCGCCGCGCGGGCACAAGGCGTGGTCCGTCCTCGCGCACCTCGCGCTGGCTGAGCGCCCCGTCCCGCGCGCCCGGCTGGCGGAGCTCCTCTTCGGCGATGCCGCGGACCCGCTCGGCGCCCTGCGCTGGACGCTCGCCCAGCTCCGCCGGTCCCTCGGCGAGCCCGGGCTCCTCCGGGGCGACCCGCTCGGGCTGGCCCTCCCCCCGGGCGCGGTGGTCGACGTGCGGGCGCTCGCCTCCGACCACCCCGACTCGGCGCTCGTGCGCGGCGAGCTCCTCGAGGGGGTCGACGCGCACGGCGGCGGGGTCTTCCAGGCCTGGCTGCTCGTCGAGCGGCGGCGGCTGGCCGGCCTCTGCGAGGCCGTGCTGCGCGACGCGGCGCTCGGCGCGCTCGCGGCGGGCGAGCCGGTGACG
>JAOPZO010000405.1 GCA_025964065.1 Solirubrobacterales bacterium
GCCGCGCGCGCCTGAGCCCGGCGGCGGGGGGCCGGCCGCGCGCATCGGGACCAGGGATCCCGGTCGGCACCTCCCGGCGGCCGACACCCGCGACGCGCCGCCCGAACGACCGAGGGCCCGCGCAAGGCGGGCCCTCGGGACGTTCACCCTCGAGGGGACCTACTTGTCGGACGGCACATCCAGATCCGCGAGCTCCTCGGCGAAGCCGGGATCCGTCCCGCCCGCGCCGATCGACTCGAGCTCCGAGATGTCCGAGGACAGCGAGGAGCCGAAGCCGCCGAAGCCGTCGCCGTCGCCGAGGCCGAGCTCCGACGCGATCTCGTCCGAGTCCAGCAGGCCGACCTCGTCCGCCATGCGGGGAAGCGGCTCGGCCGGCTCGATCTCGATGCGGCGGTAGCGCTTGAGCCCCGTCGCGGCCGGGATCAGCTTGCCGATGATCACGTTCTCCTTGAGGCCGTTGAGGGTGTCCTTCTTGCCCTCGAGCGCGGCGTCCGTGAGGACCTTGGTGGTCTCCTGGAACGACGCCGCCGACAGGAACGAGTCCGTGTTCAGCGAGGCCTTCGTGATGCCGAGGATGATCTCCTCGAACTGGGCCTGCTCCCCCTTGGCCTTCTTCGTGTCCGCGTTGACCTTCGCGAAGTCGTAGCGGTCCACGAACTGGCCGGGCAGGTACCCCGTGTCGCCCTTCTGGTCGACCCGGACCTTCTTCAGCATCTGCCGGACGATCAGCTCGATGTGCTTGTCGTTGATGTCCACGCCCTGCGACTTGTAGACCTCCTGCACCTCGCGGACGAGGTAGCGCTCGGTCTCCGTGCGGCCGCGCAGCGCGAGCAGCTCGTGCGGGTACAGCGAGCCCTCGTTGAGCTGGCGCCCCGCCTCGATCGTCTCGCCGTTCTCGACGAAGAGCCGCGTGCGGCGCGGGAACGGGTAGCGGTGCTCCTCACCCGCGTCGTCGGTCACGCAGACCGTGAGGGCCTTGTCGGTCTCCTCGATCGTCGCGACGCCGTCCTGCTCGGAGATCTTCGCGAGCCCCTTCGGCTTGCGTGCCTCGAACAGCTCCACGACGCGCGGCAGACCGTGCGTGATGTCCGCGCCGGCGACGCCGCCGGTGTGGAACGTGCGCATGGTCAGCTGCGTGCCGGGCTCGCCGATCGACTGCGCGGCGATGATGCCGACCGCGTCGCCGATCTGGGCGGTCTTGCCCGTCGCCATCGCCCGGCCGTAGCACGCCTGGCACACGCCGGTGACGGCCTTGCACTTCAGCGTGGAGCGGACCGGGACCCGCGGCACCGCGGTGCCGCCGGCCTCGACGAGCGGCAGGTACGCCTTCGAGATGAGCTCGAGCTCGGCGCGGTCGATCTCCCCGCCCTTGAGGACGAGCTTCTTCCCGCCGTCCGGGCCCTGGATGTCCTTCGCGGCGATGCGGCCGATCAGGTTGTCGTTGGGCTCGTCGGTGGCCTTGTTGCCCTGGGGCTTGAAGACCTCCATGTGGATGAGCTCATCCGTGCCGCAGTCGGGCTCGCGGATGATGACGTCCTGCGCGACGTCGACCAGGCGACGGGTGATGTAGCCCGAGTCGGCGGTGCGCAGGGCGGTGTCCGCGAGGCCCTTGCGGGCACCGTGGGTCGAGGTGAAGTACTCGATCACGTCGAGGCCCTCCATGAAGTTCGCCTTCACGGGCCGCTCGATGATCTCGCCCTTCGGGTTGGCCATGAGCCCACGCATGCCCGCGAGCTGGCGGATCTGCTTGAACGAGCCACGGGCACCCGAGTCGGCCATCATGAAGATCGGGTTCAGCTCGTCGAAGTGCTTCTCCATCGCCTGGGCGACGACGTCGGTGCACTCGTTCCACTTGTCCACGACGGCCTCGTGGCGCTCCTCCTGCGTGATGAGGCCCATGTCGTAGTTGCCGGTGATCTCGGCGACCTGGTCCTCGAAGCCCTTCAGGATCTCGCCCTTCTCCGGCGGGATCACGACGTCGTTCTTCGAGATCGTGATGCCGGCCTTGGTCGAGTACTTGAACCCGAGGTCCTTGAACGCGTCGAGGACCTGCGAGATCGCCGAGGCGCCGTAGGACTGCACCAGGGCGTCGACGAGCTTGACCGTGTCGCGCTTCTTCATCGACTGGTTGACGAAGGTGTACTTCGACGGGTCGAACTGCTCGCCCATCGCCTCCTCGATCGAGCGCTCGATCGTGTCGTTGTAGATGATGCGGCCGACCGTCGTGAGCACATGGCCCTCGGCGGCGCCCTTCGGGCGGTACTCGGCCAGGTCGTGCAGGCCGATGCCCTTGAGCTCGTACTTCAGCTCGGCCTCCTGCGCGGTCCGGAACACGTCCGGGCGACGCTCGTCCGCCGGCCACTCGCCGTTGGAGAGCTGCGCCTGCTTGTCCGACAGCGTCTTCGCGTCGGGGCCGTACGTGAGGTAGTACGCGCCGAGCACCATGTCCTGCGACGGGACGGCCAGCGGGGCGCCGTGGGCCGGGGACAGGATGTTGTTGCTCGAGAGCATGAGGATGCGGGCCTCGGCCTGCGCCTCCGCGCTCAGCGGCAGGTGGACCGCCATCTGGTCGCCGTCGAAGTCCGCGTTGAACGCGGAGCAGACGAGCGGGTGGACCTGGATGGCCTTGCCCTCGACGAGCACGGGCTCGAAGGCCTGGATGCCGAGGCGGTGGAGCGTGGGCGCGCGGTTCAGGAGCACGGGGTGCTCGTGGATGACCTGCTCGAGGACGTCCCAGACCTGCGGGATCATCGAGTCGACCATCTTCTTCGCGGCCTTGATGTTCTGCGCGTCCTTGCGCTCGACGAGCTGGGCCATGATGAACGGCTTGAACAGCTCGAGGGCCATGAGCTTCGGCAGCCCGCACTGGTGCAGGCGCAGGCTCGGGCCGGCCACGATGACCGAACGCCCCGAGTAGTCCACGCGCTTGCCCAGGAGGTTCTGGCGGAAGCGGCCCTGCTTGCCCTTGAGCATGTCGCTCAGGGACTTGAGCGGGCGGTTGCCCGGGCCCGTGACGGGCCGGCCACGGCGGCCGTTGTCGAACAGCGCGTCGACGGCCTCCTGCAGCATCCGCTTCTCGTTGTTCACGATGATCTCGGGCGCGCCGAGGTCGAGGAGCCGCTTGAGGCGGTTGTTGCGGTTGATGACGCGGCGGTACAGGTCGTTCAGGTCGGAGGTCGCGAAGCGGCCACCGTCGAGCTGCACCATCGGACGGAGCTCCGGCGGGATGACCGGCACGGCCTCGAGGACCATCATCTCGGGCTTGTTGTTCGAGTTGAGGAACGCCGAGAGCACCTTGAGGCGCTTCACGGAGCGGGCCTGCTTCTGGCCCTTGCCGTTCTTGACGATGTCCTCGAGGTCGACCCGCTCGTGCTCCATGACGATGCCGGGCCGGTCCTGCGGGCGCACGTCGTCGCCCGGGAGGCGGTCCGGGTCCACGGCGCGCGGCGGCGCGTCGCGGTCGTACTCGGGGTTGTCGCGGAGCAGCTCGCGGATGAACTCCGCGCCCATGCCGCCCTCGAAGTACTCCCCGAAGCCGAACGGGGAGCCGAAACGGTGCTTGAGCTCACGGAAGAACGTCTCGTCCGCGATGATGAGCTTGGGCTTGAACTGGTCCTTCTCGACGGACTTCTCGACGTACGACTCGAGCGGCCAGTCCTCGCCCTCGGCGGGCGGCTCGCCGGCCGGCTCGTCGGAGTTCGAGAAGAGCTTCCAGACGTCCTTGAGGCGCTCGCGGGCGTCCTCGTAGTAGGCCTGCGTGTCGTCGATGTCCGTGGCGAAGGTCTTCTTCGTCTCGTTCTCGAGCTTCTTCTTCTCGTCGTCGGAGAGCTTCTTGACGTTGATGTCGAGCGACTCGGCCCAGAGGTGGTCCTCGTCGATGAAGTCCTTCTCGCCACCGCCGCCGAGGTACGTCAGGCGCGCCTCGCGGGAGGTGCGGAGCTCGCCGACCCGGTCGTTCTCCTCCGCCCGGAGGCGGTCGATCTCGCCCTGCATCTCCGCGCGGAGCTTCGGGATGTCGCGCCAGCGCGCCTCCTGGTCGACCGACGTCACGATGGACGCGGCGAAGTACAGGATCTTCTCGAGCTCCTTCGGCGCCATGTCGAGCAGGTAGCCGATGCGGCTCGGGACGCCCTTGAAGAACCAGATGTGGCTGACCGGGGCGGCCAGGTCGATGTGGCCCATGCGCTCACGGCGGACCTTCGAGCGCGTGACCTCGACGCCGCAGCGCTCGCAGACGATGCCCTTGTAGCGGACGCGCTTGTACTTGCCGCAGTAGCACTCCCAGTCCTTCGTCGGACCGAAGATGCGCTCGCAGAAGAGGCCGTCCTTCTCCGGCTTCAGCGTGCGGTAGTTGATCGTCTCCGGCTTCGTGACCTCACCGGAGCTCCAGCCGCGGATCTGCTTCGAGCTGGCCAGCCCGATCTCGATCGCGTCGAAGTTGTTGATGTCGATCATGCTCACGCCTCGTCTTCCGTCGGAACTTCGATGTCGATCGCTGCGTCGATGTCGGCGGGTTCGTCGTCATCGACCTCGGCCACGGCGACTCCCGCCGCGTCCGTGTCGTCCGTGCCCTCGACGGCCTCGTCGCTCGCGGCCTCGGGCCCGCCGGCGCGCACGCCGGACAGGTCGATCCCGAGCTCCTCGGCGGCGCGGAGGAGGTCGTCGTCCTCGTCGCGCATCTCGGCGCGGGCACCTTCCTCGGAGACGACGTTCACGTCGAGCCCCAGGGACTGCATCTCCTTCAGGAGGACCTTGAAGGACTCCGGGATGCTCGGCTCGGCGATGTTCTCGCCCTTGACGATGGCCTCGTAGGCCTTCACGCGCCCGACGGTGTCGTCGGACTTGATCGTGAGCATCTCCTGGAGCGTGTACGCGGCGCCGTACGCCTCGAGCGCCCACACCTCCATCTCGCCGAAGCGCTGGCCGCCGAACTGCGCCTTGCCGCCCAGGGGCTGCTGGGTGACGAGGGAGTACGGGCCCGTCGAACGCGCGTGGATCTTGTCGTCGACGAGGTGGTGCAGCTTCAGGATGTACATGTAGCCGACGGTCACCTGCTCCTCGAACGGCTCACCCGTGCGGCCGTTGAAGAGCGTGAACTTGCCCGAGGCCTTCGTGCCCTCGCGGCGGCTCATGTCGATGTCCATCTTGATGTGGAGCCGGTCCTTGTGGTGCTCCGTGTAGTGCTCCTGCCACTTCACGAGCGCGTTGTCCACGTCGGCCACCGAGGCGCCGTCGAAGACGGGGGTCGCGGTGTAGACCTTCGGCCGCCCGGTCAGGCGGTGCGGGACGTCCTTGTTGACCTCCCACGCCTCCGTGCCGTCGGGGAACCAGCCCTGCGCCGCGGCCCAGCCGAGGTGCGTCTCGAGGATCTGCCCGACGTTCATGCGCGACGGCACGCCCAGCGGGTTCAGGATCACGTCGACGGGGGTGCCGTCCTCGAGGAACGGCATGTCCTCCGAGTCGACGATCTTCGAGATGACGCCCTTGTTGCCGTGGCGGCCGGCGAGCTTGTCGCCCTCGGAGATCTTGCGCTTCTTCGCGACGAAGACGCGGACCAGGTCGTTGACGCCGGGCGGAAGGTCGTCGCCGCCCTCGCGGGAGAAGGTCATGACGTCGATGACGACGCCCTCCTCACCGTGCGGGACCTTCAGCGACGTGTCGCGGACCTCGCGCGCCTTCTCCTTGAAGATCGCGCGGATGAGCTTCTCCTCCGCGGTGAGCTCGGTCTCGCCCTTCGGCGTGACCTTGCCGACCAGGAGGTCGCCCGACTTGACCTCGGCGCCGATGCGGACGATGCCGCGGTCGTCGAGGTTGCGGAGCGACTCCTCCGAGCGGTTCGGGATGTCGCGGGTGATCTCCTCGTCGCCGAGCTTCGTCGTGCGGGCGTCGATCTCGTACTCCTCGATGTGGATCGAGGTGAGCTCGTCGTCCTTCACGAGGCGCTTGTTGAGGATGATCGCGTCCTCGAAGTTGTAGCCCTCCCAGGACATGAAGGCGACCATCATGTTCTTGCCGAGCGCCATCTCACCGTGGTCGGTGGAGGACCCGTCGGCGAGCACGTGGCCGGCCTCGACCTGCTCACCCGTCCGCACGCGCGGCTTCTGGTGGATGAGCGTCCCCTGGTTGGAGCGGTCGAACTTCGACAGCTCGTAGTCGCGCTTGCCCTCGGGACCCTCGATGGTGATCGTGGTCGCGTCGACGAACGTGACCTCGCCGGCCTCCTTGGCCAGCAGGACGTCGCCCGTGTCGAGCGCGGCGCGGCGCTCCATGCCCGTGCCGACGACCGGCGCGTCCGGGATGAGGAGCGGGACGGCCTGGCGCTGCATGTTCGAGCCCATGAGGGCGCGGTTCGCGTCGTCGTGCTCGAGGAACGGGATCATCGCCGTGGCGACGGACCAGATCTGCTCGGGCGAGACGTCCATCAGGTTGATCTGGTCGGCCGTCGCGTTGACGTAGGTGCCGGCCTGGGTCCGGCAGACGGTGGTGTCCGGGACGATGAGGTTGCCGTCGTCGTCGATCGGCACGTTGGCCTGCGCGATGAGGAGCGGCTCCTCCTGCGTGGCGTCGTAGTGCACGATCTCGCCGGTGACCTTGCCGTCCTTGACGACCTTGTACGGCGTCGTGATGAAGCCGTGCTCGGACACCTGCGCGTGGCTCGAGAGGGAGCCGATCAGGCCGATGTTCGGCCCCTCCGGCGTCTCGATCGGGCACATGCGGCCGTAGTGGGTCGGGTGGACGTCGCGGACCTCGATGGGCGCGCGCTCGCGGGTCAGGCCGCCCGCGCCGAGCGCCGAGAGGCGGCGGCGGTGCGTGAGGCCGGACAGCGAGTTCGTCTGGTCCATGAACTGCGAGAGCTGCGAGGAGCCGAAGAACTCCTTCTGCGCCGCCACGACCGGGCGGATGTTCACGATCGTCTGCGGCGTGATCGTGTCCTCGTCCTCCGTCGTGAGGCGCTCGCGGACGACGCGCTCCATGCGGTAGAGGCCGATGCGGAAGGCCTCCTGGATGAGCTCGCCCACCGTGCGCAGCCGGCGGTTGCCGAAGTGCTCGTACTCGTCGAGGTGGTCCGCGACGGGCTCGCGGGCCATGGAGGCGGCCTCCGCGGCGTAGTCCTTGATCTCGACCTCCCCGTCCTCCGGGATCCCGAGGTACTTCGGGAGCGCGACGAGCTCACGCACGAGCGCGTGGATGTCGTCGTGGGTGAGGACGCGGGTCTCGAGGTCGATGTCGAGGCCCAGGCGGGCGTTCAGCTTGTAGCGGCCGACGCGCGTGAGGTCGTAGCGCTTCGGGTCGAAGAA
>JAOPZO010000111.1 GCA_025964065.1 Solirubrobacterales bacterium
TCATCGCCTGAGCGGGCCGGCGCGAGCGGGCGACGGGCGGGTCGGGCGGTCGCCGTGCGCGACAGCCGGCGTGGAACGTGGTTTGGGAGGCCCCGTTCCACGCCGGCTGTTGGCTCGTGGGACAGCGGGCGTGGAACGTGGTCCCGGAGGCCCTGTTCCACGCCGGCTGCTCCTCGTGCGGCCGGCGGCGTCGCGTCAGCGCGAGGCGGTGATGGCCCCCGCCACGACCGACGGCAGGTGCTGCTCGCCGACCGCGAAGAGCGTGAACGGCGCCGCGCTCATCAGGAGCCGGACCACCCCGAGGTGCCCCCACCGTCGCGGGTCGCCCGGGAGCGCGTCATCAGCGGCGAGGGCGGTGCCCGCGCCGCTGATGACGGTCCTCGAAGTCCTCCATGCCCTCCGGGCGTTCCGGATCCGCGAACCGGACGCCAGGCCGCGGGGAACCGCCCGCGGGCCCGACGCGGCTAGGCTCGGACGGCGATGATCGAACAGCTGGTGGAGCAGATCGAGGCGCGGTTCGCCGAGCTCGGTCGCCTCATGACGGACCCGACGGTCATCAACGACCGCAAGCGCTACGCCGAGGTCGGTCGTGAGTACGCGCACCTCGAGCCGGGCGCGAAGCTCTCCGAGGAGTGGCGCCGGACCCGCGACGACGTGGCGGGCGCGCAGGAGATGCTCGAGGAGGGGGAGGACGCCGAGGTCCGGGAGATGCTCGGCAGCGCCCGTGCGCGGCAGGAGGAGCTCGAGGAGGACCTCCGTCTCGCGATGGTCGAGCGGGACCCCAACGACGACAAGAACGTGATCCTCGAGGTGCAGGGCGGCGCGGGCGGGGACGAGGCCGCGCTGTGGGCCGGCGACGTCGCCCGGATGCTGCAGAAGTACGCCGAGAAGCGCGGCTTCTCCACCGAGGTCATGGACGCGGGGGAGGGGAAGCACACGTTCGCCGTCAAGGGCGACGGCGCCTACTCCGTGTTCAAGTACGAGGGCGGCACCCACCGCGTCCAGCGCGTCCCGGCCACGGAGTCCCAGGGCCGGATCCACACCTCCACCTGCACGGTCGCCGTGCTGCCGGAGGTCGAGGACGTCGAGGTCGACGTCCAGCAGAGCGACCTCCAGATCGACGTCTACCGCTCCGGCGGTCCCGGCGGGCAGTCCGTCAACACGACGGACTCCGCCGTGCGCATCACCCACAAGCCCACGGGCATCGTCGTGGCGATGCAGGACGAGAAGAGCCAGCTCCAGAACCGCGAGAAGGCGATGCGCATCCTGCGCGCCCGCATCTACGAGGCCGCCCTGGCCGAGCAGCAGGCCGCGGTCTCGAGCGAGCGCCGCGCCCAGGTCGGCACGGGCGACCGCGCCGAGAAGATCCGGACGTACAACTACGGCGAGCGCCGGGTCACCGACCACCGCATCAAGTTCACCGCCCACAACCTCGACGACGTCCTCGCCGGGGACCTCGCGGAGTTCACGGGCGCGCTGCAGAACGACGAGAAGCGCCGCCGCCTCGAGGAGCAGGCGGCCTCGGCGTAGATGGCGGGACCCTTCACCGGGACGCCGGTCGGCGAGGCGCTCGCCTCGGCCCGCATCGCGCTCGAGGGGGCCGGGGTCGACACCCCGAAGCTCGACGCCGAGGTCCTGCTCGCCCACGCGCTCGGGATCGACCGGACCCGCCTGTTCCTGGATCGCGACGCGGTCGTCGAGGGCCCCGCGGTCCGGGCCTTCCAGGTCGCCGTGCGGCGCCGGGCCGTCGAGCGCGTCCCGGTCGCCTACCTCACGGGCACGAAGGGCTTCCGGCACCTCGAGCTCCGGGTCGACCCGCGCGTGCTCATCCCGCGCCCGGACACCGAGGCGCTCGTCGAGTGGGCCGTGGCCGCGCTCCCGCGGGGCGCGCGCGTCGTCGACGTCGGGACGGGCAGCGGCGCCGTCGCGCTCGCGCTGAAGGACGAGCGCCCGGACCTCGAGGTGCTCGCCACCGACGTCTCCCCGGGCGCGCTCGAGGTCGCGCGGGCGAACGCGGCGCGGCTCGGGCTCGACGTCGCCTTCCACGAGGGCGACCTCCTGGCGGGGCTCGAGGCCGACGCGGTCCTCTCCAACCCGCCCTACGTCGAGACCGACGCCGTCCTCGCGCCCGAGATCGCCCGCCACGAGCCGGGCCTCGCGCTCTTCGCGGGCGCCGACGGCCTCGACACCTACGCCCGCCTCGTGCCACAGGTCGCCGCGAGCGGCGCGCGCCTCGCGGGCCTCGAGGTCGGTGCCGAGCAGGCCGCCGCCGTCCGCCTCCTGTTCCCGGGTGATTGGACGACGGACGTCGGCCGGGACCTCGCCGGCCGCGACCGGGTGGTGAGCGCGTGGCGGTCCTGACCCCGCGCGACGCCGAGACCTTCGAGCGCTGCATGGCGGTCGAGGGCGTTGCCGTCTTCCCCGCCGACACCGTGTACGGCCTGGCCTGCGAGCCCGAGTCGAAGGAGGGCGCCCGCCGCCTGAACGCCCTCAAGCGCCGCCGCCCCGGCCAGGCCGCCGCCGTCCTCTTCTTCCAGCCGTCGCTCGCGCTCGCCGCCCTGCCGGAGCTCGGCCCGCGCACCCGCGACGCGCTGCTCGCCCTCCTCCCGGGCCCCGTCACGCTGCTGCTGCCGAACCCCGCCGCGCGCTACCCCATCGCCTGCGGGGCGGACTCGAGCGTCCTCGGGCTCCGGGTCCCGCGGCTTCCGCCCGCGCTCGCCGCCCTCGAGACCGTGAAGTGGCCCGTCATGCAGTCGAGCGCGAACCTCACGGGGCAGCCCGAGGCGCACCGCCTCGAGGACGTCGACCCCGGGATCCGCGAGGGGGCCGACCTCCTGCTCGACGGCGGGGAGCTCCCGGGCGTCGCCTCCACGATCGTGGACCTCACGGCCTACGAGGCGGCCGGCACGTGGACGGTCGTGCGCGAGGGCGCGCTCCCGGCAGCGGCGGTCGCCGCGCTCCTCTAGCCCCGGCCGCTGCGGCCGTCGACGGGCGAGGAGGAGAAGAGCGGGAACCACACCTCGAAGCGGAGGTTGACGCTCGCGAGCACCGTGCCGGCGACGAGGCCGACCCGCTCCAGCCGGAGGACGAGCGCGTGGTGCATGGCACCCTGATGCTCCTCCTCCCGGGGGCCGGCGTCCGGTGCGCGGGCGCGTCCCGGTGTACCTTGCGCGCCATGCGCATCGCCCTCGGTTCCGACCACGCCGGCTTCGCCCTCAAGGAGCACGTGAAGGCGACGCTCACCGCGGGCGGCCACCACGTCACCGACGTCGGGCCGGAGTCGCCCGAGTCCGTCGACTACCCGGGATACGCGCACGCCGCCGCGGCCCTCGTCGCCGGGGGCGAGGCGCAGTTCGGCGTGCTCGCGTGCGGCTCGGGCGTCGGCGTCTCCATCGTGGCGAACAAGGTCGCGGGCGTCCGCGCCGTCAACGCGCACGATGCCGACGAGGCCGCGATGTCCCGCCGCCACAACGACGCGAACGTCGTCACGCTCTCCGGCGCCCGGCTCGACGACGCCAAGGCGGACCACATCGTCGCCGCGTTCCTGGCCGCGAGCTTCGAGGGAGGACGCCACGCGCGCCGCGTGGACCAGATCGGGGAGCTGGAGGCGTCCGGCTGAGTTACCCTCCCGGGGTCGGCGCAACTGGCGCGAGGGTGGATGGACCACCGGGGAGCGCCGACGGAGCACCAGCCGCAGCGCCTGGGCACACCCAGCGACCATACGCCTAGGAGGCGCCCATGTCTGACCTGAGCCCGGACTACTTCAACCGCCCGCTCGCCGAGGTGGACCCCGAGATCGCGGACGTCCTCGCGAAGGAGCTCGACCGCCAGCAGCGCACGCTCGAGATGATCGCGAGCGAGAACTTCGTCCCGCAGGCGATCCTCGAGGCGCAGGGCTCGGTCCTCACGAACAAGTACGCCGAGGGCTACCCCGGCAAGCGCTACTACGGCGGCTGCGAATGGGTCGACATCGCCGAGCAGCTCGCGATCGACCGCGCGAAGGCGCTGTTCGGCGCGGAGCACGCGAACGTCCAGCCCCACTCGGGCGCCCAGGCGAACACCGCCGTCTTCCACGCGCTGCTCACCCCGGGCGTCACGATCATGGGCCTGTCGCTCGCCCACGGCGGCCATCTGACGCACGGGATGAAGATCAACGTCTCGGGCCGGCTCTACGACATCGCCCCGTACGAGGTCGAGCGCGAGACGTCGCTCATCGACATGGACCGCGTGGCCGAGGTGGCCCGTGAGCGCAAGCCCAGGATGATCATCGCGGGCTGGTCGGCCTATCCCCGCCAGCTCGACTTCGTCCGCTTCCGCGAGATCGCCGACGAGGTCGGCGCGCTCCTCATGGTCGACATGGCGCACTTCGCCGGCCTCGTCGCCACGGGCCTGCACCCGTCCCCCGTGCCGTACGCGGACGTCGTCACGACCACGGTGCACAAGACGCTCGGCGGCCCGCGCTCCGGGATCATCCTCTGCAAGGAGGAGCACGCGAAGAAGATCAACTCCGCGGTCTTCCCCGGCCAGCAGGGCGGCCCGCTCGAGCACGTGATCGCCGCCAAGGCCGTCGCGTTCAAGATCGCCGCCAGCCCGCTCTTCAAGGAGCGCCAGGAGCGCACGATCGCGGGAGCCCAGGCCGTCGCCGAGCAGCTCATGGGCACGGGCCACGGCGTCTCCGTCCTCACGGGCGGCACCGACGTGCACCTCGCGCTCGTCGACCTCCGCGAGTCCGAGCTCGACGGCCAGCAGGCCGAGGACCGCCTGCACGAGGTCGGCATCACCGTGAACCGCAACGCGGTCCCGTTCGACCCGCGGCCGCCCATGGTCACGAGCGGCCTGCGCATCGGCACGCCGGCGCTCGCCACCCGCGGCCTGCAGGTCGACGACTTCACCGAGGTCGGCCGCATCATCGCCGCGGGGCTCACCCCGGGGTTCGAGGCGGAGAAGGCCGGACTGGCCGAGCGCGTCACGGCGCTGGCGGACCGCTTCCCGCTCTACGAGCACCTGAACGCGCCGGCCACCGTCTGAGCCGGCGGCGCTCCCGGCGGCACCCCGCCGCGAGCCGGTCTAGAGTCCGGCCGCGATGACCGAGCGCGAGGCCATCTACGCGTTCCTCGTGGCCTTCGCGGTCGCCGCGTTCCTGACCCCGGTCACCGCCCGCCTCGCGCGGGCGGTCGGGGCGGTCGACCAGCCCAAGGACCGCGGGCTCAGCAAGCAGGAGACCCCCCTGCTCGGCGGGCTCGCGATGCTCGGCGCCGTGCTTGTGGCCTGCGCGGTCCTGCTCGACTTCGGCCCGCTCGTGGAGGACCGCTTCCGCGGGATCCTCACGGGCGCGGTCGTCATCGCGGTCGTCGGGGCGCTCGACGACCGCTTCGACCTCGCGCCCGCCCTGAAGCTCGCGGGCCAGGTGCTCGCCGCCGCGATCCCGGTGCAGGCCGGGGTGGAGGTCTCGAACATCACGCTGCCGCTCGTCGGCGCGCAGGACCTGGGGAGCGCGGGGGCCCCGCTGACCATCGCGGGCCTCGTGCTCGTCATGAACGTCGTGAACCTCTCCGACGGCATCGACGGCCTCGCCGCCGGGGTCTGCGCGATCAGCGCGATCACGTTCTCGATCATCGCCTTCGACCTCAGCCGCGGGCACGCCGGCGTCTTCGCCGCGCTCACCGCCGGGGCCGCGCTCGGGTTCCTCATCCACAACTTCCACCCGGCGAGCGTCTTCATGGGCGATTGCGGCTCCAACCTCCTCGGGCTCCTGCTGGGCTGCATCGCGGTCGAGGGCGCGGTGAAGACCCAGGCGGTCCTCGCGCTCGTGTTCCCGCTCGTGGTGCTCGCGGTCCCGTTCGTGGACACGACCTTCGTCGTGCTGAAGCGCCTGAAGTACAAGCGGAAGCCCTGGGAGGCGGACGCGAACCACTTCCACCACCGCTTCAGCCGCATCGGCTTCTCGCAGCGCCGGACCGTCCTCTACCTGTACGCCTGGACCTTCCTGCTCGGCGGGTTCGCGGTCGCGCTGCGCTTCGTCGAGTACTCCGACAACTCCGGGAACCTGCAGCTCGGCGGCTCGCTCGTCATGGGCGCCCTCGCCGTGGTCGTGCTCCTGGCGAGCGTCTACCTCGTCTACGTCCTCGAGATCCTGAAGTTCCGCCGCCTCGACGCCCGGCGCCTGCGCCGCGTGCGCCCCGGCGTCAGCGAGCACGAGATCGACGCGGACGTCCGCGAGCGCCTCGGGACGGGCGAGTTCGAGGCCGTCCGCCGCGAGACGGACGAGTTCGAGCGCGTCCGCCCCTGACGCGCCGCGCCTAATGGGCGGGGGCGGCTTCGGGCACCGCGTGCGGCGGGTCCGCGGCGACCCCGGAGCGCAGGACGGCGCCGCACACGACGGCGCCGACCAGGAAGAGCCCGAAGGCCCACCGGAACGCGGTCGTGTAGCCGTGGACCGAGGCCTCGGCCAGCGTCGCGGCCGTCTGCGGGCGGCCCGCCGCGTAGCTCGTGACGGCCGAGGCGAAGATGGTCGAGAGCAGCGCGGTCCCGACGGAGCCGCCGACCTGCTGGCTCGTGTTGACCATCGCCGAGGCGACCCCTGCGTCCGAGGGATCGACGCCGGAGGTGGCGGTCGCGATCGCCGGGGCGAAGATGCAGCCCAGGCCGACGCCGACGAGCAGCAGGCCCGGCAGCACGGCACCGACGTAGGTGGAGCTCGTCTCGAGCTGGGTGAACACGAGCATCGCCGCGGCCGCCAGCAGCATCCCGACGGTCACGAGCGGCCGCGCCCCGATGCGCGGGACGAGCTTCGTCTGCGCCGTCGTCGCGGTCGCGATGATCGCGAGGTTCATCGGCAGGAACGCAAGCCCGGTCTTGATGGGCGAGTAGCCCAGGGTCTCCTGCAGGAAGAACGTCAGGAACAAGAAGACGCCGAAGATCCCGATCGCGCTGATGCCGATCCCGAGGTAGGAGCCGCCGCGGTTGCGGTCCGTGACGATGCGCATGGGGAGGAGCGGGTGCGCGACGCGGGTCTGGAGCACCGCGAAGGCGGCCAGGAGCACGACGGCGGCGGCGAGGAAGCCGACGGTCACCGTGTCGGTCCAGCCCGACTGCTCCGCGTGGGCGAAGCCGTAGACGAGCGCGAACAGGCCGGCGGACGCGGTGAGCGTGCCGGGGATGTCGAGGTGGGCGCGGCCCGTGCGCGGGCGGCGCTTCAGGACGAGCGCCGCGGCGACCGCGGCGGGCAGCGCGAAGAGGAGGTTGACGTAGAGGCACCAGCGCCAGGAGGCGTACTCCGTCAGCACGCCGCCCAGGAGCAGGCCGATGCCACCGCCGCCGCCCGCGATCGCCCCGAAGATGCCGAAGGCCTTCGCGCGCTCCTTCGGGTCCACGAACGTCGTGGTGAGCAGCCCGAGCGCGGACGGGGCGAGCAGCGCGCCGAAGACGCCCTGGAGCGCGCGGGCCGCCACGAGCACCCCGAAGGACTGCGCCGCGCCGCCGATCGCCGAGGCGACGGAGAAGCCGACCAGGCCGACGACGAACGTGCGCTTGCGGCCGAAGAGGTCGCCGATCCGGCCCCCGAGCAGCAGAAGTGAGCCGAAGGCGAGCGCGTACGCCGTGATGACCCACTGGCGGTCGTTGGTCGAGAAGCCGAGGTCCGCCTCCGCGCTCGGCAGCGCGATGTTCACGATCGTCGCGTCGAGGACCACCATGAGCTGCGCGACGCCGAGGATCCCGAGGATCGTCCAGCGGCGCGCGTGGTTGGGGTTCTGCGTCGCGTCGAAGGCCATCGGGGGAGGCTACGCGCCGCGCCGCGCCCCCGGCCCGGACTAGGTGCCGTAGACCGCGCGGATCCAGATGCCGTTGAGCGCGGCGACGAGCTCGCCGGGCTCCGCCGGGGCCCCCTGGACCATCTGTTGGTAGAAGGTCCGCTCGGTCATCCAGACGAGCGCGAACGCCGTCGGCCCGGCGGGCATCTCCGGGGACCGGCCCGCCGCCTGCTCCGTGGTGATGCGGTGCTCCGTGGCGTCCGCGAAGCGCTGCAGGAGCGCGCGCCAGAAGACGGCGATCTCCTCGTCGTACGTCGAGACCTCGACGATCGCCCGCAGCAGCGGACCGTGCTCGAAGTAGAGCTTCGCGATCGCGCTCAGCGCCTCGGAGACCTGGTCCTCGGGCGCGCCCTCGTCCCCGGAGAACCAGGAGTCGGCGCGGCCGTAGAGCTCGCCCGTGACGTCCTCGGCGAGCCGCATGAGCAGCTCGCGCTTGTCCTTGAAGTAGAAGTAGAACGCGGTCCGCGAGATCCCCGCGGCGGTCGCGATCTTCTCGATCTTGAGGTCCTGGAACGAGCCGCCCGCGCCGAGCAGCTCCTCCGTCGCGGCCAGGACGGCCTGCTGGACCTGCGCGCGCTTGGCGGTGCTGGGCTGGGCCGAGGCCATGGCGCGACCCTAGCCGATCGACGCGGTGTGCTTGACGCGTCGTGGGCCGCGGTGCTTGCCCGCCGTGACGCGCGCTGGTAGCTTCGCCCGCGCACCACCCCTCCGATCGACCGGGGGAGACACCCATGACGCTCGCGCTTCCCGCCCACATCCGCAAGTCGCCCTCGCTCGGTTCGCCGAACGCCGGCCGCGTGATGTCCGCCGCCGCTCCCGCGTCCTAGGTCTCCCCAGCAGATCCGGGACCCGGGCCACCGCCCGCCGGTCCCGTGCTCCTCGATCGAACCCTCGCTCGTCGCAGTGCGTCCGCCCGAACGGCGGTGGTCCCCATCAGACCACCGACCCGAAGGACCGCCATGCACTCCCTGCTCCACACGGACTACACCCGCGCCCTCGCCGCCGATCCACGCCGCGGGCCGGCGGGCTCCGGGGCCCCACGGCCCCCGCGGCCCGACGCCCCTCCCGGGCGGCTGAGACCGCTCCTGGCCCACGCGCTGGGC